>NZ_BAAHXD010000016.1:0-62594 GCF_054657115.1 Methyloparacoccus murrellii
CGACGGCGATCAGCCGCCCCCGCCGAACAGCCGGCGCCAGAGGGAACGCGGACGGTTTTCCGACGCCGTCCGCGCAAGCCGCGCCTCGGCTTCGGCCAGCGGGTCGCCGGCCGGTGTCCCGCCCTCCGCCTGCCAAGCTTGCAGAGCCTCGCACTGCAAGCCCAGCAGCTCGCCGAGCGCGGGAAACAGGCGGCTTTCGACAATCGCCCGCTCCTGCCCCCGCAGCGAGCGGAAATAGACATCCATTTCCTCGATCCGGAAGGGCGACGCCGCCTTCGGCGATGTCAGCGGCATGTCCATCAGCATCTCGAAATCGCGGCCCAGGCGCGCCTGCAAGGCCGCCTGGTCGGGCGCCCGCAGGTACCGGATCGTGTCGCCGGCCACGACGCCGGGTTCGTGATCGATCACGAAGGTCAGGGTCAGATAGCCGCTGCCATCCTCCCGGTGAAAGGCCGACACCTTGACGATGCCCTCGAGGGCCGGCTGTTGCCCGCTCTGCGGGCGCATGAAGCCGGCAAAGCCGATCATGCGCTCGTCGGCCTTGGTGCTGAGAATGCCGCCCATCAGGTCGTAGGGTTGTTCCATGGCGAAGGCTCTCCGGGGCAAGGGACAGGCTGGGGTAACGCGAAAGCGAGAGTATGCGGGCGGGCCCATCGGGCGACAAGAGCCTCGGCGCCAGGGCCTTTGCTAGAATCGGCGAGGGATTTTCGCGCCAGCGGGGAACTCCCGCGGTCCGCCGCTGTATATCCAGCTTCCATTGTTTTTCCCAGCCCCCAGGAATCCCATGACCTCAAAAACCGGCGTACTGCTGATGCAGCTTGGCACTCCCGACAGCCCTTCGACCCGCGATGTGGCCCGCTACCTTGGCGAGTTCCTCAACGATCCGCGGGTCGTCGACCTGCCCTGGCTGGCCCGGAAGCTGCTGGTCAACGGCATCATCGTCCCCTTCCGGTCGCCGAAATCGGCCAGGATCTACCGGCAGCTGTGGGAACTGGGCGGCGGCCGCTCGCCCCTGCTGACCTACACCGAGCGTGCCCAGACATTGCTGCAGGCCCGTTTCGCGGGCGAACCGGTGGTGGTGGAAATGGCCATGCGCTACCAGAATCCCTCGCTGGAAAGCGTGCTGGAGCGCATGCGCCGCGCCAATTACGCCCGCATCGTGCTGATCCCCCTGTTCCCGCAATATGCCAGTGCCTCGACCGGGTCCGCCATCGACCGGGCCCTGGACATCATCCGCCGCTGGTGGGTGATCCCCGAGCTCAGCACGGTGAGCCAGTTCTACGACCAGCCGGCCTATATCGATGCCGTGGCCGCCCGTGCCGACGGTTTCCGGCTGGACGAATACGACCATGTCCTGTTTTCCTACCACGGCCTGCCGGAGCGCCAGCTCGACAAGGTATACGCCGACGGCGACCTGTGCGCCGACCAGCCCTGCGAGACCGAGGTCAACGAGGCCAACCGGTTCTGCTACAAGGCGGCCTGCTAC
The DNA here is from genome assembly GCF_054657115.1 of Methyloparacoccus murrellii. Lineage (NCBI taxonomy): Bacteria > Pseudomonadati > Pseudomonadota > Gammaproteobacteria > Methylococcales > Methylococcaceae > Methyloparacoccus > Methyloparacoccus murrellii. The sequence continues at coordinate 1,487 of NZ_BAAHXD010000016.1, forward strand.
GCCACCACCCGCCTCTTGGCCGCCAGGCTGGGGCTGCCGGAATCCCGCTACACCACCTGCTTCCAGTCACGCCTGAACGGCAAGTGGGTGCAACCCTTTTCCGACCAGGTCATCGAGGCGCAGGCCCGGCAGGGCGCCCGCAAGCTGCTGGTCTTCAGCCCGGCCTTTGTCGCCGACTGCCTGGAAACGCTGATCGAGATCGGCGAGGAATATCAAGCGCTGTTCGCCCAGCACGGCGGCGAGAAGGTGCAGCTGGTGCCAAGCAGCAACGATCACCCCCGCTTCATCGACTGCCTCGAAACGTTGGTCAGGGAGCGGCTGCCTTCGGCTTGAAAGCCGCCATACGACACGGCAACCGCCAGCACAAAGAAACCAACCAGGGAATAAAACGGCAAGGAATGCCGCCACAATACGTCGCCCAACGTCTTGATGGCACATGACGATATCAGGAATGAGGGCACGCCAGACAACATCAGGGACAGAATTAAAAGGAGCCCATAGATTCTTCTGTGGGGACTTTGACTTATGCAACGGATAAAGATCAGGACCGGCACCGCCAACAGAGGAAAGTAATACATCCAGCCCAGGGGCGAGAGCAGCAACATGGAAGGCGTCGACAGCAGGAAAAGCCTGTCCGCCAACTCCGGCCGGGACACACCCAGCAACCTCGCCCTCCAAACGAGACGTGCCACGACAAGCACCACCATCATGCTCGACAAGAAAATCAAGCATGAAGACAGAACCGGCGCGTCGAACCATGCGTTTCCTTCCGCTCCCCCGAATAGCTTGGTGTAGAACCCGAAAAAGGACGCATTCCAGCTCGAGGAAAACCAAGATACCTTGCCCAGGACAGCAAGATAATCACTGTAATGCTGGAATCCCAGCAGGCCGCCAGAGCAGCTTACAGCGATGACCAGACCAGCCAGCGCCGAGACCAGAACCGACCAGCGGCCTGCACACAGAATGGGCAGAAAGAAAAAAACAAAGAACGGTTTAAGTCCAACGAGAAGCCCCAGATAAAGACCCGACAAGCGGTCTTTTCCCATTCTCAGGGCGAACCAGGAAAGCGTCATGGGCAGCATCAACAGGAAAGCGACCTGACCATACTCGAAATTCGCATAGGAAGGGAAATAAGCAAGGAAGACCAGAACCGTCAGAATGGCTCGCCGAGATGAGGCTAAGCCAGGGAAGGCCCGGCTTTTCAGAACCTGCCACCACGCAAGTCCGGCGCAGGCAAGGGAGACCATACAGAACAGGATCCATGCATCTTCATAGCTCAAGTAGGCCAGCGGCATCACCAACATAACCATGGTTGGCGGATTGAGGTTTGGGTGAATGATCTCCTCAATCCGCATAGGAGCCCGAGGCCCGTGGTCCCCGCCCATTGCCGGCTGTGGCAGCGATTGGTTTTGGCACTTTCGAGCCTTGTCTGGCGGCATCCAGTACGACTGCCCGCCCGTCAGCACATTGCGAGATGACAAATAGAACTTATAGAAATCATTCAAAGCCCCGCTGCCATATACCTCTCTTGCCGCACCATAGTAGAACCAGAAAACAGCAAGAGACAAGGCGAACAACGCGCACCCAACAAGCGCGTTCGCCAGGAAGGGCGACCGACTAGAAATACCATTCAGCATTGTATTCAACACCAACCAAAAGCGCTTCCCTGCCCTTACAGCGCCATGGCAGTAAGGCAGAACTTGTCGCCGCCCATGAAACGGCAATAAAAAGCCCCTACGAGAGGGGCTTTTTGTGCGAAAAATCAGATACTCTGACGAACCATCAGCTGGAGTCTCCACAGGTAGAGGGCTTGCAGCTTGCATCGGAATAGCAAGTCCATTTAATAGGGTCACTGGCCTGGGCTGGCGCTACTGGAGTCAGCCTAACTATTTTACCTTGCACACAGGATGCCACCCCTGTGGCTTTCATTGTTGCCGTGATAACACCCTCATCAACAACCAGAGATTCAGCATATTTCCCCGCTCCTGTCGTTGTGTTAGGAGGAATCCCATTTGTATCGCCATCAAGATTAGTCAAGCTCCCCGTATTGATATACGCTTCCGCCACAGCCACTTTCCGACCCGAAGCAATTGCAATGGCATCCCCCAACTGCGCCTTGCCCGTATAGTCCTGATAGGCGGGGATCGCAATCGCCGCCAGAATACCGATGATCGCGATAACGATCATCAACTCGATCAGGGTAAAACCCTGCTGTCTCATGTTTCTGAATTCCGTATTCACGGCGAACCTCCTGACAATGTCTGTCCGTTAGCTATTTTTTTTCGTACCCGTCGTGCCCCGGCCAGCCTCCAAGGCCGCTCGCCTCAACGCATTGAGCCCGCCATGGGCCGAGCCCCCCGCTGCCACCAGCACACGGGAACTTTAGCAGATTTGCGGATTCGTCATGACGTGCGCGCGGCCAGGGCTGGCGGCTTGCGCAAGGGCTGCCCCCATGACAGGCAGCAACTGCCGTCATGGGGCCATAATGCCCGCCCTGTCCACCACGGAGATCGTCCGCATGAAAAGCTACCGCAAGGAACTCTGGTTCAACACGCCCCAGCGCGTGGGTTTCGTCAACATCACGGCCGAGGTGCAGGCGTGCCTGCGCGAAAGCGGCATCCGCGAGGGTCTGGCGCTGGTGAATGCCATGCACATCACCGCCTCGGTGTTCATCAACGATGACGAGTCCGGCCTACATGGCGATTTCGCCAGCTGGCTGGAGGAACTGGCGCCGCACGCGCCGCTGAGCCGTTACCGGCACAACCTGACCGGCGAGGACAACGGCGACGCGCACCTGAAGCGCCAGCTGATGGGCCGCGAGGTGGTGGTGGCCGTGACCGAGGGCAAGCTGGACTTCGGGCCATGGGAGCAGATCTTCTACGGCGAGTTCGACGGCCGGCGGCGCAAGCGCGTGCTGGTGAAGATCATCGGCGAATAGCCCGGGCCGCCGCTAGTCCTCGTCCTCGCCGTAGGGCTGCGGTTTCGCGCCTTCGGGAATCCGGTGGCTGCGGGCGGTGCGCAGCAGGGTCAGGGCGTTGCCGGCGACGATCAGCACCACCAGGCCGAGAGTGATCCAGAAAAGGGTCATGGGTTTGGCTTCACAGGGTCGGGTTGGACGCGCTAGGATAGCCCGAAACTGGGGAGAGCCAGACCCTATGCCCACATCCGCCACCCCGCCGCATCGCCGGGCGCCGTCCGGCCCGACACCATGAGCCAAGCCCCCGTCTGGCGCATCGGCGGCTGGCTGAACCTGATCCAGAGCACCTTCGTCGGCCTGCTGCGGGTCCTGTCGGTGCCCATTGTGCTGATGCTCAGCGTCGCCTCGGGCTACACCACTTACTACGGGCTCAGCTACTTCATCACCCCCTGGATTGCCTTCATCGTCACCGTCGCGGTGCAGTCCATCGTCGTCATCTGCTCGCTGGAGCTGGCCGGCATGCACTGGCGGGCCAACCCCTTGCGCTACCTGAGCGTGGTCCTGTCGCTGCTGGTGGCGCTGACGGTATCGGTTACCTTTTCCTATTTCAAGTTCTACGAGTTTTCCCGGCGCGACACGCTGCTGATCGAGCGCCAGGCGCGGCTGGCGGAGGACGTCAACCGCTACATGGTCGAAGTGGTGTCCCTGCGCAGCCGGCTCACGGCCGAGCAGCACAAGCGCATCGACGCCGCCGCCCGCGACACGGAGCGGGCCTACCTGAGCACGCATCCGGGCATGGCCGGGCAGAAGGTCGGCAAGGGCCGGATCTGGAGCTACTACAACGAGATCCTGCAAGGCGAGCAGTCGCGCCTGAAAAGACTGGATACCCAGACCCAGCCGCTGGAGTCCGCCCTGGCGGCGGCCCGCGCGGCGCTGCTGGCCTTCTCCGCACGCCCGAGCGAGGCCACGGCCCATGCCCGCCTGCTGGAGGCATTCCAGAACCTGGCGATACAGGCCGACCAGCTGGCCGCCAACTACGGGTTGACGCCGGTACAGGGGCCGCGGCTGGCCAGCTTCGCGGAATTCTCGCGCGGCATCACGCCGTCCTTCGCCATGTGGGCCGATCTGTCGTGGTTCGCGCTGGCCTGCGCCTCGATGGTGGACTTCTTCACCCTGGTGCTGTCCTACCGCCTGGAAATGACCGCGCCGGGTCCGCTGACCGAGGAAGAGAGGGAGCTGGCCTTCCAGGGACTGCGCCAATTCAGCCGCTTCACCATCAATCGCAACGACGAGCTGGAATTCCGCCTGGAACGCACGGAGCTGGAGCGCGCCCGGCGGGTTCCGGACTGGCAGCGGATGTTCTCGGTGGCCTTCCTGCTCAATCGCGGCTACCTGCGCAAGATGAGCGGCTCGTCGGTGGAGTTCGCCCCCAACCTCTACCCCATCATCGCCGAACGGCTGGCGCGGCAGCCGGCCCCGCCGTCCGGCATGCCGGCCAACGACGCAGCGCTGGCCGAGGCCCTGCGGAAACAGCGGCATGGCTGAGTCCGGTCATGACGACAGCGGCTGGAACGCCGGCTTCGAGGGCGACCGGCGCGTGGTGCTGTCGCGGCTGGGACCCTACCGGCGTGTCTTTCCCCGGCCGCGCGGCTACGTGAAGCGGCTCCATCATCGCGTCTTCGATCTCGTCATCGAGGACTGGGACATCCCCCTGGAACCGCCCTCGCTGGGCAATCTCTGCACCGTCAGGGCGGCGCTCGCGATCCGCTTCCAGCCCACCCTGGCCTTCGCCCGCGAGCATGTCGAGCACCTGGAGGATCTGGGCGGACACATCCGCCGGCAGTATTGCGCGCTGCTGAAGGACACCGCCGAGGCGGCGCTGCGGGCCCTGGAATCGGCCAACTGGCTGAACCAGGGCCATGCCCGGCTGGAGCGGGAGATCGAGGACCTGGCCCAGGAACTGCTGGCCATCCGCGATATCCAGAGCCGTTGCCGCTGCCGCATCGAGGCCACCTTCGCCGCACTCGACGTGGACCAGTTCGACGAGCACATGGCCTCGGCCGACCCGGCCCGCAACGGCATGGCCCTGGAACTCCTGCGGCGCCGCCGCGAAACCCTGGCGCGCGTTGCCCGCGAGCGGCATCAGGAAGCCCTGCTGGAACAGCGGCTGCACCTGGAACAGCAGCAACAGCTGCTGGACTTGCTGAAGCAGGAAACCGCCCTGCTGCGCGCCCAGCAACAGGAGCAGACCCTGCAGGCGCGCGAGGCGCTGCTGGCCGACGAGACCCGCGAGTCCGAGAGGATCGACAGCGAGACCCGGCTCAGGCGTGAACGCATCCGCCAGGAGGCCGAACTCAAGCGCCTGGAACTGGAAGCCCGCCTGCTGGAGAAGGACCAGCGCACCGACAGCCATGGCGAGGTGCACGATCACCTGAAGCGGGAGATCGAGCTCCTGGCCATGGAACGGCAGCGGCTGGCGCTGGAGGAGGAAATCCACAGGACCCGGCTGGCGCGGGCCAAGGGCTGGATCATCGGCGCCAAGAAGCGTTTCCCGCTCGGCCAGGACCAGGACAACGCCATCGCCATGGAAGGCCAGATCGCGCGGCACACCGACCCCGGCTGAAGCGCCCTGCCCCCTGCCGGGTACACGCAGGCCTGCCCGGCCATCCCCCCTGACCATCGGAATGAACCCTGTCGGCATGATCGATCGCAAACCGAACCTGTTGCGCCTCGCCATCCTCGTCCTGGCGCTGACCACCTCGCTCGCCGAGGCCAATCCCTGGGCGGACGTGCCCAGTCCCAGCGCCGGCCCCTCCCGCGCCATCGGCGACACCAGCGCCGGCTGCATCCGCGGCGCCCGCACGCTGCCGACCGAGGGCAAGGGCTATGTGGTGATGCATCTGGAGCGCAACCGCTATTACGGCCACCCCAGCCTGATCCGCTCGATCCAGGCCTTGGGCGAGCGGGCGGCACAGGGACTGGGCATCATGCACGTCGGTGATCTCGGCATGGCGCGCGGCGGCCCGATGCCGTTCGGCCACCGCAGCCATCAGACAGGCCTGGATGCCGACGTCTGGTTCGACCTCAGCCCCGGCCTGCATCTCAACGCCAACGCGGATCGCTCGGATGTCCGCGCCTACAGCCTGCTGAACCGGACCAGCGACGGACTCGACGACCGGCTCTGGAGCGACAGCCACGCGCAGTTGCTGAAGGCGGCGGCCAGCCTGCCGGCGGTGGACCGGATCTTCGTCAACGCCCGCATCAAGCAGGCGCTGTGCCTCGGCAGCCGCAGCGACCGTACCTGGCTCAGGAAAATCCGTCCCTGGTACCGTCACGAGGATCACTTCCACATGCGCCTGGCCTGTCCGCCGGACAGCCCGGCCTGCAAGCGGCAGGAGCCCATTCCGCCCGGCGATGGCTGCAACGAACTCGACTGGTGGTTCCGGCGGACGCCCGATCCCGCTGCGCCCGCCAAGACGCCACCTCCGCCAAAGCCCCTCATGCCTGCCGAATGCCGGGCCGTGCTGGCGGATGATTGAGCGGCGGTGCCCGCCGGGGCCGCCGCGGGTGGAAGGCCCGATGACGTAGGGTCTGATGGCGGTACGTGACGGCGGCGGGTCGGCAATGCCGCGCGCCGGGGGCGGTCATTTCCGGCCGCTTTCGTCGCTCTCGCCGTTGAGCAGCACCAGCTTGAACAGCTCGACGCGGCGGCTGTCGGTGCGGAGAACGATGAAGCGATAGCGCCCCAGCTCGGCCTTCTCACCGCGCTTGGGCACATGCCCCAGGTGATGGACGATGAGGCCGCCGATGGTGTCGAACTCGTCGTCTTTGAAGTCGGCGCCGAAGTAGTCGTTGAAATCCTCGATCGGCGTCAGTGCCTTGAGGGCGTATTCGCGGTCGTTCTTGCGGAAGATGTATTCCTCGTCGCCGAAGTCATGCTCGTCCTCGATGTCGCCGACGATCTGCTCCAGCACGTCCTCGATGGTCACCAGACCGGCGGCCGCGCCGTATTCGTCGACCACGATGGCCATGTGGCTGCGGGTGGCGCGAAATTCGCGCAACAGCACATTGAGGCGCTTGCTCTCCGGCACATAGAGCGCCGAGCGCATGATGTCGCGGACCAGCTTGCTGCGATCCTTGAGGCTCTGCAGCAGCAGATCCTTGACCAGCAGGATGCCGACCACCTCGGTACGGTCCTCGGCGATCACGGGGTAACGGGAATGGGCGGATTCGGCGACGAGCGGGAAGACGGTCTCGATCTCCGCATCCTGCGGCACGACGACCATTTGCGAGCGGGGAACGGTGATATCGCGAACGCGGAGTTCGGAGACCTGGAGCACGCCCTCGATCATGGAAAGGGCGTCGGTGTCGATGAGCTGGCGCTTGTGGGCGGTCTTGAGCAGTTCCAGCAGATCCTCGCGGTCCTCGGGTTCGCCGGAGATGAAGTGGGTCAGGCGGGCGAGCCAACTTCGATGCTCGCCCGCGGAATCATCGCTCATGTCTTGGGGGCCTCGTCGATCTCATAGGGGTTGGGATAGCCTAACCGCGCCAGGATGTCGATTTCCACCGCCTCCATGCGCTCGGCATCGTCGTCTTCGATGTGATCGTAGCCGCGCAGGTGCAGCACACCGTGCACCACCAGGTGCGCCCAGTGCGCTTCCGCCGGCTTGTCCTGTTCCCGCGCCTCGCGCTCGACCACCGGCGCACAGATGACCAGATCGCCCAGCAGCAGGTTGGGCACGCCGGGCGGCGTCTCGCAGGGAAAGCTGAGGACGTTGGTCGGTCCGGGCTTGTGCCGGTAGGTCTGGTTGAGCTCGGCGCTGCCGGCCTCGTCGACAATGCGGATGAAGACCTCGGCGTCGTCCGCATCGGATCCGGCGGCCACCGCCCAGCGCTGAAACAGCTCGGCTTCCGGTACCGCGAGGCCCGAGACGTTGTCGACCTCAACGATCATGGGTGTCGGTCGCGGGCCGGGCCCGATCCCAGGCCTCGTAGGCGGCGACGATGCGCTGCACCAGGGGGTGCCGGACGACATCGTGGGCGCCGAAGAAGGTGAAGCTGATGCCCTCGACCTCGCGCAGCACCTCCAGCACGTGGCGCAGACCCGATTCCTTGCTGCGCGGCAGGTCGATCTGGGTGATGTCGCCGGTCACCACGGCCTTGGAGCCGAAGCCGACACGGGTCAGGAACATCTTGATCTGCTCGACGGTGGTGTTCTGCGCCTCGTCGAGGATGATGAAGGATTCGTTCAGCGTGCGGCCGCGCATGAAGGCCAGCGGCGCGACCTCGATGACGTTGCGCTCGATGAGCTTGGCGACCCGCTCGAAGCCGAGCATCTCGTACAGCGCGTCGTACAGGGGCCGCAGGTAGGGATCGACCTTCTGCGCCATGTCGCCGGGCAGGAAGCCGAGCTTCTCGCCGGCCTCGACCGCGGGACGGGCCAGGATCAGCCGCCGGACCTCCTCCCTTTCCAGCGCTGCCACCGCGCAGGCGACGGCCAGATAGGTCTTGCCGGTACCCGCCGGACCGATGCCGAAGTTGATGTCGCAGCGGGCGATGTTTTGCAGGTAGTGCTGCTGATTGGCGCCGCGCGGCCGGATGATGCCACGCTTGGTGCGGAAAACCGGCGCCGGCTCGGTGGCGGCGGCCGTCGCCAGCATCGCCTCGACATTGGCATCCTGCAGCGAGAGATGCACCCGCTCCGGCGTGATGACCTCGTCGCGGCTGGCCGCGAACAGGCTCTGCACCACCCGCGCCGCGGCCTGCACCGCGCGGTCGGCGCCGATCAGGGTGAACTGGTTGCCGCGGTTGGCGATCTCCACGCCCAGCCGGCGCTCGATCTGCCGCAGGTGTTCGTCGAACTGGCCGCAGAGGCTGGCCAGCCGCTCGTTGTCGTCCGGCTCCAGCCGCAGCTGGAGGGTAATGGGGAAATTAAGCAAGTGAGGCCATTTGGGATGAGCCGGGCGCCGCCGGGGCCGGCAACCAGCGGCCGCGTAGCGAGTTCGGCATCGCCTCGGTGATCTGCACGTCGACGAACTGGCCGATCAGGCGCGGATCGCCCGGGAAGTTGACCACCCGGTTGTTTTCGGTGCGCCCGCAGAGCTCGCGCCCGTCGCGTTTGGAAGCACCCTCGACCAGCACGCGCTGCACGCTGCCGACCATGCCGCGGGAAATCTCCGCCGCCATCTGGTTGATGCGCGCCTGCAAACACGCCAGGCGGGCCTTTTTTTCGGCCATGGGCACGTCGTCGGGCAGGTCGGCCGCCGGCGTGCCGGGCCGCGGACTGTAGATGAAGCTGAAGGAATGGTCGTAGCCGAGGGTCTCGATCAGGTCCATGGTCGCCTCGAAGTCCGCCGCGGTCTCGCCGGGATAGCCGACGATGAAATCGGAGGACAGCGAGAGTTCGGGGCGCACCTCGCGCAGGCGGCGAATCCTGTCGATGTATTCCTCGCGGGTATGGCCGCGCTTCATCAGGGACAGGATGCGGTCGCTGCCGCTCTGCACCGGCAGATGCAGGTGGCTGACCAGCTTGGGAATGTCCGCGTAGGCCTCGATCAGGCTGTCGCTGAACTCGACCGGATGCGAGGTGGTATAGCGGATCCGCTCGATGCCGTCGATGGCGGCCACGTAATGCAGCAGCAGCGCGAAATCGGCGATCTCGCCGTCGTCCATCAGGCCGCGGTAGGCGTTGACGTTCTGCCCCAGCAGCACGACCTCGCGGACACCCTGCTCCGCCAGCAATGCCAGCTCAGCGATGACATCATCCAGCGGGCGGCTGATCTCCTCGCCGCGGGTATAGGGCACGACGCAGAAGGTGCAGTACTTGCTGCAGCCCTCCATGATCGACACGAACGCCTTCGGCCCCTCGGCGCGTGGCTCCGGCAGGGCATCGAATTTCTCGATCTCGGGGAAGGAAACGTCGATGGCGGGCTGCTGCTCCCTGCGCACCCGGTCCAGCAGTTGCGGCAAGCGGTGCAGGGTCTGCGGGCCGAACACGAGGTCGACATAGGGGGCGCGCTTCTGCAGGGCTTCGCCCTCCTGACTGGCGACGCAGCCACCGACACCGATGACGAGATCCGGCCGGCTCTGCTTCAGCGGCCGCCAGCGACCGAGTTCGGAGAACACCTTTTCCTGGGCCTTCTCGCGCACGGAGCAGGTATTCATGAGCAGCACGTCGGCCTGCTCGGGATCGTCGGTCAGCTCGAAACCGTGGGAGGCATGCAATACGTCCCGCATCTTGGCGGAATCGTATTCGTTCATCTGGCAGCCTAGGGTTTCGATATAGAGTTTCTGCGTCATCCCGTTGGGCGATCTTTGCGGCGGCGAGATTCTATCAGACTTCCCGGACTTGTCAGGGCGCCGCGATCCGGCACGGGCGGTTGTCCGGCCGGCTCCCGGGCGGGAGGGCCGAACGTGGCTGGGCGAGCGTTGCGGGAGATATCCCGGGGCGTCCGGGTTGCCCGGAGCGATTCAGGCAGGCAGGGATGAAGGGGGTACCGGGGTGGCCAAACCCTGGGCCGGCGGGCGTCAGGGCAGCCAGCGGTTGCGCCGGATCAGTGCTTCCAGCCAGTCGCCGTGCCCCCGGGCATCGTCCGGCAGGCTCGGATAGACGAAGCGGTAGAAACGGCTGACGGCGCCCGGCTCGGGCGTCTCGGGACGGGCGGCAACCGGAACGGTCTGGCGGTAGAACATCAGCTGGTCGCGCTCGTCGTTCGCGTGGCGGGGCGAAATCGGTGTCATCGTGCCCATGACCTGGTCCTCTCTCGTGTGCATGTCGTGAGGGGAAAAAGATGGGTATCCGGTCAGCCGGAGGGCGGGCCGGATACCCATAAGCCATTCGACTGAGAAGGAGAAACTCAGCCCGACCTTCATGAAGCAGCTAGCATGCCAGAACCGGTCGCGGCGGCACCGGCCCCGGACCGCCCGGCTCGACGCCGGCCCGGCAGGGATTCGCGGCCCGGCCGGCAGCCGCCCCGGGCCCGGCTCACCCCCCATGTTGCCCGATATTGGGGCACGACGGGCGCGCCTTGGGGCATCAGGTACCCGCCCGGTCGCGAAGTGCGGCGCGCAGATGCGAGCGGTCGCCCAACCGAACCAGGCGCGGGCCATGCTCGTGGAACTCGATCACCGCCAGCGAGGCCACCGGCGTGTCCACCCGGTCACGATAGCCGCCCAGATCGATGCCGAGCAACGCACAGACCAGGATGCGGATGGTGGCCTTGTGGGAAACCACCAGCACGTCGCCGTCGCAATGGGCTTGCTGGATCTCGTCGAGCACCTCCAGCGCCCGCCGGGCGACATCGATGCCGCGCTCGCCGCCGGTCGGTCCGTTCCAGCCGGCATCCGCCAGCCAGCGCGGATAGTCACGCGGATACTCCCCGGCAACCTGGGCGGCCGACTTGCCCTCCCATTCGCCATAGTCGATCTCGCGCAGCCCCGGCCGCAGCCGCATCTCGTGCCCCGCCAGCCGACACAGCGGCGCCGCCGTGGCCCGGGTGCGCCGCAGGGGACTGACGTAGACGCCGGCCCAGGGATGATCCCGGTAGGCCAGCGCGAAGTCCTCGGCCATCTCCCGGCCGGTCTCGGTGAGATCGATATCGGTCAGGCCGCAATAGCCGCCGCTGGCGCTGGCTTCGGTCTCGCCGTGTCGCAGCAGGAAAAGCGTGAGAGGCATGGGCATTCACCTGTCGGGTGCGAAAAATCCGGGGCTCGACCCCGCGCCGGCAAGGCGAGCCGGGCGGCCGACACGGGAGCCAATGGGGACCTCAGGAACTGCACGACAGCATCGAGCAGCCGGGCCGGTTGCGGGCCCAGTCGGGGCGCCTGGCGGCAAAGGCCTCCCGGCCCGGCTGGTCCGCGTAAGGGCGGCGCAGGACCTCCAGCAGTTCGTGGATCATGCCCGGGTCACCGGCCTCGGCGCGGTCGATGGCCTGCTGGGCCAGGTAGTTGCGCAGCACGTAACGCGGATTGACGGCCTGCATGCGCGCCACGCGCCAGTCGTCCGACCGTCCATCCCGGCGCAGCCGGCCGGCATAGGCCCGCAGCCAGCGGGCAAGATGCTGCCGATGCGCCTCGCCGACCGTCTCCGGCCGGTACCAGACGTCCGCCAAGGGTGCCAGCAGGCTTGGCTCGTCGGCCTCGGCGAGGCCGGGTCCGATGGCGGACAGCTGGCGGAAGAAAAGCGTCATGTCGGTCTCGACGGCGGGCAGGATCTCCAGCAGTTCGGCGCCGAGTGCGTCGTCGCTGGCCGGCTCGTAGGCCACGAAGCCCAGCTTGGCCGCCATCATCTCGCGCCAGCCGCGCTCGTAGCCGGACGGGTACGCATCCAGCGCCGCCTGCAAGGGTGCGACCTCGCCGATCAGCGGATGGATGGCGTTGGCCAGCTGCACCAGGTTCCAGTAGGCGATGCGCGGCTGGTGACCGAAACGGTAGCGCCGGCCGGCGGCATCGGTGGTATTGGGCGTCCAGTCGGGATCGTAGTCGTCCACCCAGCCATAGGGGCCGTAATCAATGGTCAGCCCCAGGATCGACATGTTATCGGTGTTCATGACCCCATGCACGAAACCGACCCGCTGCCAATGGACGAGCAGCGCCGCCGTGCGCCGGCAGACCTCTTCGAACCAGCGCAGGTAGCCATCGCGTGCGGGCGCGGCCGCCAGCTCGGGAAAATCGGCGGCCAGGGTGAAATCGACCAGCCGGCGCAGGCCCTCGATATCGCCGCGTGCGGCGAAGATCTCGAAGTGGCCGAAGCGCGTGAAGGAGGGCGCCACCCGGCAGACGATGGCGCCGGGCTCGGGTCGGGGATGGCCGTCGTAGAACAGGTCACGGATCACCGCCTGCCCGGTCTCGACCAGACTCAGCGCGCGCGTGGTCGGCACGCCCAAGTGATGCATGGCCTCGCTGCAGAGAAATTCGCGGATCGAGGAACGCAGCACCGCCAGACCGTCCGCCCGGCGGGAATACGGCGTGGGTCCGGCGCCCTTGAGCTGCAGCGTGCGATAACGCCCATCGGGGCACAGGGTCTCGCCGAGATTGATGGCGCGGCCATCGCCCAGCTGCCCGGCCCACTGGCCGAACTGGTGGCCGCCATAGCAGGTGGCGTGCGGCACCATGCCGGGCAGCAGGCGATTGCCCGCCAGCACCTCGGCGAAGCCGGGGTCGCGATGGGCGTCATCGGCAAGCCCCAGCTCGGTGGCAACCTCGGCGGCGTGCGCCAGCAGGCGGGGGGCCGGTACCGGCGTGGGCGAGACGCGGGAATAGCATGCGCCCTGCACCTGGCGCGGGATATTGCGGGTATCGGGATCGGCCGGCAGGGCGTCGACGAAACGGCTGCCGAAACGCAGCTCATGCAGGCGTTTGCGGGTATTCATGCCAGGTTGAGTGGCAAAGGCCGGTCCGGGTTCCCGGCGATCACCGCGCGGCGGCGCCGTCCCCGCAGAGCGCCTCGACCACCCGCTCCATCCGCATAAAACGCGAACCCTTCACCAGCAGCGTGGCGCCGGGGCCGGACAGCCGACGGGCCGCCTCGATCAGCGTCTCGATCCCGGCGCAATGCTCGGCCGGACCGCCGAATGCGGCCACGGCGGCGCGGGTCTGCTCGCCCAGCGCCAACAACGTCTCCAGGCCCCGTTCGCGGGCGTAGCCGCCGATCTCGGCATGGAACGCCGGCCCCTGGTTGCCGACCTCGCCCATGTCGCCCAGCACCAGCACGCGGGTTCCCGTCAGCCCGGCCAGCAGCTCGATGGCGGCGCGCACCGAATCGGGGTTGGCGTTGTAGCTGTCGTCGATGACCGTGGCGCCGGCCGTGGCGCGGCGGATGACGCCGCGGCCGCTGACCGGGGTGAAGGCTTCCAGTCCGCGGCGGATGATGGCGGGCGCGATGCCGGCGGCCAGCGCGGCGCTGGCCGCCGCGGCCGCGTTATGGGCGTTGTGCGCGCCGGCCAGTTGCAGACGACATTCGATCGGACCCTCGGGCATGTTCAGGCTCAGGTGGAGGCCGCCGGGAATCGGCGCGAAGCGGGCGCCGACCGCCGCCGGCTGGCGGAAGCCGAAATCGAGAATCCGGCGCGCCCCCGCCAGCTCGCGCCAGACGGGGGCGCAGTCATCATCGGCCGGAAAGACGGCGACACCGTCGGCCGGCAGTGCCGCGATGGCGGCACCGTTCTCGTGCGCGGTCGCCTCGACCGTACCCATGAACTCCTGATGTTCGCGCTGGGCATTGTTGACCAGGGCGACGGTCGGCTGGGCGATGCCGGCCAGATAGGCAATCTCGCCAGGATGATTCATGCCCAGCTCGACCACGGCATAGCGATGCTCGGGGCGCAGGCGAAACAGCGTCAGCGGCAGGCCGATGTCGTTGTTGAGGTTGCCGCGGGTCGAAAGGCGCCCATCCTCGCCGGCTGCCGTGGCGAGGATGCCGGCCAGCATCTGGGTCACCGTGGTCTTGCCGTTGCTGCCGGTGACGGCGATCACCGGGATGTCGAAGCGCGCCCGCCAGCCGGCTGCCGCAGCGCCCAGCGCCAGCCGGGTATCGGGCACGACGATCTGCGGCACGGCGAACGCCAGCGGCCGCTCGACCACCAGCGCCAGGGCGCCGCTGGCCACGGCCTGGTCGGCGAAGTCATGGGCGTCGAACCGCTCGCCGTGGAGCGCGAAGAAGACAGCCTCCTCCGGCAGGTGGCGGGTATCGGTGCTGATCGCCCGGAACGGCCGTCCGGCCTCGCCGGTCAGCGTGGCGCCGGGCATCAGGTCGGCGAGTTCGCCCAGGGTCATCATGTTGCGGTTCCTCATGAATGTGATCCGTCAATTCAGGCGGCCGGTTCGCAATACTCGACCACGGTGGCGGGCAGGCGGACCGGCAAGCCGTCCTGGCGCATCCCCCTCGACAGGCAGGGCGATGGCTGCACGCAGGCTGGATTCCACCGCCTCCAGGCTGGCGCCCATGGTGACGCATCCCGGCAAGTCGGGCACGCAAGCGGGAACGCTGCCCTCGGCTTTTTCGATGATGACGGCGACACGCATGGCTTCAGTTCGTGCTGGCCCTGCCCAGCCGGTCATTGACCGCCCGCCAGGCTTCGTCATCGGGCGGCTGCTCGACGACGATGGTATCGAAGTCCCCGTCATCCAGCCGGCGCAGGCTGGCATACAGTTGCCGGGCAAACTCGGCGGCCCCGGCGGGCATGGGATGCAAATGCAGGCCGGCGGGCAGGTCATCCGCCGAAAGGGCCCGGGTCATCACGGCGATGCGCAGGCCGCGCGCCAGGAGTTCGCGGGCGGTCGCCGCAAGCTGCTCCGGCCGGCACAACAGTAGCCGCGTGTCGGGTGCGTAATGGGATTCGAGCATGCCCGGGGCCCGCACGTCACTGGGGATCGGCTGGCCCGCCAGCGGGGTACCGAGAACGGCTTCCAGCGCGGAGGCGGCGATCGCGCCGGGCCGCAGCAGCACCGGCTGCTCTCCCACTAGGCTGAGAATGGTCGACTCCAGTCCGACGCGGCAATCGCCACCCGCCAGGATCAGGTCGACCGTTTCGCCGAATTCGTCCAGCACATGCTCGGCGCGGGTCGGGCTGACGCGGCCGAAGCGGTTGGCCGAGGGCGCCGCGATGCCGCCGCCGAAGCGGCGCAGCAGGTCCAGGGCGACGGGATGGCCGGGAACGCGCAGGCCGACGCTGTCCTGGCCGCCGGTCACTTCCAGCGGCGCCTGGCCGCGCCGGAGAATCAGCGTCAGCGGCCCGGGCCAGAAGCGCTCCGCCAGCCGCAGGGCAGCAAGGGGAATGTCCCGGGCCCAGGCCGACAGCATTCCGGCGTCGCCGATGTGAACGATCAGCGGATGATCGGCCGGCCGGCCCTTGACGGCGAAGATGCGCCGCACCGCTGCCGGATGGGCGGCATCCGCGCCAAGGCCGTAAACCGTCTCGGTCGGAAATGCCACCAGACCACCGGCGCGAAGCCGGCGGACGGCCGCGTCGATATCATCGGTGATCGGCATGGGCGGGACGATTCGAGGGTGACAGGCTCAGTGCGGTCCGGTGCCTTTCTGGATGAATTCGATCCGGTAGCCGTCCGGATCGGTGACGAAGGCGATGACTGTGGTGCCGTGCTGCATCGGGCCGGCCTCGCGAATGACGCTGCCGCCGCGCTGCCGGACCAGTTCGCAGGTCCGGTAGGCGTCGTCGACCTCGACGGCGATATGACCGAAGCCGTTGCCGCGTTCATAGCGGTCGGTATCCCAGTTGTGGGTGAGCTCGATGACGGCGCCATCCTGCTCGTCCTGGTAGCCGACGAAGGCCAGGGTGAAGCGGCCATCCGGATAGTCCTGCCGGCGCAGCAGCCGCATGCCGAGGACATCGGTGTAGAAGGCGATGGAACGGTCCAGGTCGCCGACCCGGAGCATGGTGTGGAGGATTCTCATCGGTGGTTCTCCTGTGCGTGTCGGGCCCGCCCGGGGGCGGATCATTGCGACGGGGTCTGGTGCGCCCTGCCGTGGCTAGCGGACCGGTGCCTGCATGACGCTGTCGATGGCGCGGCTGCGCAGAAACAGGCGGACCTGGTTGGCATCCAGGATGGTCCGGTAGGGACCCAGCATGACCCGGTACCAGGTCGCGAATTCGAGCCGGATCTGTTCGAGACGCGGCGCGAGCGAGCCGATGCCCTCCAGCCGCGCCTTCAGCGCCTCGGCCTCGCCGAGCTGCGGAAAGGCGCCGACCTGCAGGTAACAGGGGCTCTCGACCGGCGGCTTGCCCAGACGCTTGTCGCGCAACGCGGCATTGATGTCGCCCTCCGCGATCTTGCGCTCGTCATCCGGCATGAGCTGGAAGAAGCCGAACTGCGGCGCCGGCGGGCCTGCCGGCTCGGCGGCGGCCTCCGCGGCCGGCACGGCAGCCTGGGTCTGGCTGCCGTGCCGGAAGATCGCCACCGCCGTGGCGATCAGGATCAGCACGACCAGCAGCGCCACGCCCAGCCGGAGACCGGCCTTGAGGGGTTTCCTCTGGCGGAAGGCGGGAACGCGGTGCTTGAGGTCCTTGGCCATCGCTACATGGCTTCCGGCGCGGAAACGTCCAGCAGGGCCAGGCCGTTGGCGATGACCTGCCGCACGGCGGCGATCAGGTTCAGGCGGGCGTCGCGCAGATCGGCATCCTCGACCAGGAACTGGTGCGAGTTGTAATAGCCATGCAGTTCGGCGGCCAGCTCGCGCAAATAATGAATCAGGTGATGCGGTGCATGCTGCAGGGCGGACTGCTCGACCACCTCCGGATAGCGCGCCAGGGTGGTCACCAGGGCGTTCTCGTGCGGCTCGGTCAGCCGGCTCAGGTGCGCCATGCCGTTCGGCAGATTGCGTGGCAGGCCCTTCTCGTCGAGCTGGTGGAACACGCTGCACACGCGGGCATGGGCATACTGCACGTAGTAGACCGGATTCTCGTTGGTGCGCGAGGTCGCCAGCTTGAGGTCGAAGTCCATGTGCTGGTCGGACTTGCGCATGACGTAGAAGAAGCGCGCCGCGTCCTTGCCGACCTCGTTGCGCAACTGCCGCAGCGTCACGAACTCGCCCGAACGGGTCGACATCTGCACCTTCTCCTCGCCGCGGTAGAGCACTGCGAACTGCACCAGCAGCACGTCCAGCCTGTCGCGCTCGCCGCCCAGCGCCTCGATGGCGGCCTTCACCCGCGGGATGTAGCCGTGATGGTCGGCGCCCCAGATGTTGATGATGCGATCGAAGCCGCGCTCCAGCTTCTGCATGTGATAGGCGATGTCGGAGGCGAAATAGGTCATCTGGCCGTTCTCGCGCACCACCACCCGGTCCTTTTCGTCACCGAGGCGGGTCGAGGCGAACCAGGTGGCGCCGTCCTGCTGATACAGATAGCCGGCCGCCTGCAGCGTATCGAGCGAGCGCTGGACGGCGCCGGATTCGGTCAGGCCACGCTCGGAAAACCATTCCTCGTAACGGACGCCGAATTCCTCCAGATCCTGGCGGATGTCGGCGAGGATATCGTTGAGGCCGGCGTCGAACACCAGCCGGTAGTCGGCCGGGCCAAGCAACGCCTTGGCTCGGGCCACCAGCGCGTCGATATGCAGTTCCTTGTCACCGCCCTGCGGCTCGTCGGCGGGAATGTCGGCGAACACCTCGGCCGCCGGCCGACGCAGGCGTTCGCTCTGGGCCTTGTGCAGATCGAAGGCGATGGCCCTGACGTACTCGCCGCGATAGCCGTTGCTGGGAAACACCAGACTCTCGCCGCATTCCTCCAGATATCGCAACCAGACGCTGGCAGCGAGGATATCCATCTGCCGGCCGGCGTCGTTGACGTAATACTCGCGATGCACCTCGCAGCCGATGGCCGCCAGCAGATTGGCAACCACCGCGCCATAGGCCGCGCCGCGCCCGTGGCCGACATGCAGCGGGCCGGTCGGGTTGGCGGAGACGAATTCCACCTGTACGCGCTGGCCGGCGCCGCGGCGGCTTTTGCCATAGTCGTGGCCGGCCTCGTGGATGCCGCGGATGACGCCGAACTGCGCCTGCGGGTCGAGGAAGAAGTTGATGAAGCCGGGACCGGCGATCTCGACCTTGAGGACGACGGGATCGGCCGGCAGCGCGGCGATGATGCTTTCCGCGAGCGCCCGGGGATTGCTGCGGGCGGACTTGGCCAGGGTCATGGCCAGGTTGGTGGCGAAATCGCCATGCTGGGCATCGCGGGCGCGCTCGACCAGGCAGGTGGCCGCGACGTCGGCGGGCAGGCTGCCCGCCTGCCGGAGGGTATCGACGGCGGCGGCGAGCAGGGATTCCAGGCGTTTCTTCATGCGGGAAAATCGGGGAGGCGGGCTGAACGAGGGCGGTATTATCCCCGAATCCCCCGACCGATGACAGCCGCGGACACCGGGGCGGCCGCCTGCCCGTCCCGCCCCGCGACGGTGTCAGCGGGTCCGTCTGTGCCCGGCGGGAACGTCCCGCCGGGCCGGGCCGGTATAGAGCTGGCGCGGGCGCCCGATGCGGTGCTCGGGATCGCTGATCATCTCGGCCCAGTGGGCGATCCAGCCGACCGTCCGCCCCATGGCGAACAGGGCGGTGAACAGCTTGGTGGGAATGCCAAGTGCGTGCAGCACGATGCCGGAATAGAAGTCGACGTTGGGATAGAGCTTGCGCCCGATGAAGTAGTCATCCTCCAGGGCGATCCGCTCCAGCTCCAGTGCCAGGGCGAACAGCCGGTCGTCATGCAGGTCCAGCTCGTTCAGGACCTCGTGGCAGGTACTGCGCATGAGCCGGGCGCGGGGATCGTAGTTCTTGTAGACGCGGTGGCCGAAACCCATCAGCCGGAAGGGATCGTTGCGGTCCTTGGCCCGGGCGATGTAGGCGGGAATCCGGGACACGTCGCCGATCTCCTCCAGCATGTTCAGCACCGACTCGTTGGCGCCGCCGTGTGCCGCACCCCACAGGCAGGCGATGCCGGCCGAGACGCAGGCATAGGGGTTGGCGCCGCTGGAGCCCGACAGGCGCACGGTGGAGGTGGAAGCGTTCTGCTCGTGATCGGCATGCAGGATGAGGATGCGGTCGAGCGCATTCACCAGCACCGGGTTGGGGCGGTACTCGTCGCAGGGCGTGGCGTGCATCATGTAGAGGAAGTTCTCGACATAGCCGAGACGGTTCTGCGGATACATGAAGGGCATGCCGGTGCTGTACTTGTGGCACATGGCGACGATGGTCGGCACCTTGGCGATCAGGCGGATGGCGCTCATCTCGCGGTCCCTGCCGGAACGGATGTCCAGGGCCTCGTGATAGAAGGCCGACAACGCGCCGACCACGCCGACCAGGATGGCCATGGGGTGGGCATCGCGACGGAAACCCTTGAAGAAGTTGCTCAGCTGGTCATGCACCATGGTGTGCAGGGTGATGTTGCGCTCGAACGCCCGCAACGGGTCCGGATCGGGCAGCTCGCCGTGGAGGATCAGGTAGCACACCTCGAGAAAGCGGCAGTGCTCGGCCAGCTGCTCGATCGGATAGCCGCGATAGAGCAGCACCCCCGCATCGCCGTCGATGTAGGTGATGGCGGACCGGCAGCTGGCGGTGGAACTGAATCCCGGATCGTAGGTGAACAGGCCGGTCGCCTGGTAGAGGGCCTGCACATCGATGACGTCCGGGCCCAGCGTGCCCGGATACAGCGGCAGTTCGCACAGGGTTTGCGCTTCCGCCACCAGGGACAGCTTCTGGCGTTTGCTTGTCATGGTTCCACCTTCTCACGCTTGGATGGGAAAAATGGCGGCGGCAGCTGCCGCCTCACTGCACGGACCCCGCGCCCGGCCGGTGCTGCCGGATCAGGCTCACCGCCACCGGCGCCACCTTCCAGATGTCCTCGCAGTACTCGCGAATGGCGCGGTCGGAGGAAAACTTGCCGGATCGCGCCGTGTTGAGAATGGACCTGCGCGCCCAGTGCTCGGCGTCCCGGTAGGCGGAACCGACCTGCTCCTGGCACTCCAGGTAGGACCGGAAGTCGGCCAGCACCAGAAACGGGTCGTGATGCAGCAGGTTGTCGAGCAGCGGCTGGAACAGCGCCGCATCGCCGCGCGAGAACAGGCCCGCGCGGATCACGTCCAGCACCTCGCGCAGGGCCGGATCGGCGTGATACAGCCCCTGCGGGTCATAGCCGTGCCGGTAGCTCTCCGCCACCTCGGCGGCGTTGAGACCGAACAGAAAAAAGTTCTCCGGGCCGACCTCCTCGCGGATTTCGATATTGGCGCCGTCGAGGGTGCCGATGGTCAGGGCGCCGTGCATCTGGAACTTCATGTTGCCGGTACCCGAAGCTTCCTTGCCGGCGGTCGAGATCTGCTCGGACAGCTCCGCCACCGGATAGATGCGCTGGCCGATGGTGACGTTGTAGTTGGGCACGAAGAGCACCTTGATCTGGTCGCGCAGCGTCCTGTCGCGGTTGACCACCGCGCCGACCGCGTTGATCAGCTTGATGATCAGCTTGGCCATGTGATAGCCCGGCGCCGCCTTGCCGCCGAAGATGAAGGTGCGCGGCGGAATCTCGAGATGGGGGTCGCTCTTGAGCCGCAGATACAGATGGATGATGTGCAGCACATTCAGGTGCTGGCGCTTGTACTCGTGGATGCGCTTGACCTGCACGTCGAACAGCGACTCGGGATCGATGCCGACGCCCAGCTCGCGGCGCGCATAGGCGGCGAAGTCGTGCTTGTTGGCGCGCTTGATGGAACGCCAGCGCGCCCGGAAGGCGGGATCGCCGGCCAGGGGTTCCAGCGCCCGGAGCTGCTCCAGCCGGGTGATCCAGCCGGGCCCGACGGCCTCGTCGAGCAGCCGGCCCAGACGGGGATTGCAGAGCTGGATCCAGCGCCTTGGCGTGACCCCGTTGGTCTTGTTCTGGAACTTGTGCGGCCACAGTTCGTGGAAATCCCGCAGCACGTCCGACTTCAGCAGCGCCGTGTGCAGTTCCGCCACCCCGTTGATGGCGTAACTGCCGACACAGGCCAGATGCGCCATGCGCACATAGCGCTCACCGGTCTCGTCGATCAGCGACAGGCGCGCCACCCGCGCCTCGTCGCCGATGAAGCGCATGCGCACCTCCTCCAGGAAGACCGCGTTGATCTCGCAGACGATCTCCAGGTGACGCGGCAGCAGGCGGCCGAACAGCGCCAGGGGCCAGCGCTCCAGGGCCTCCGGCAGCAGCGTGTGATTGGTGTAGGCGAAGGTCCTGCGGGTGATGCCGAAGGCCTGATCCCAGCCAAGACCCTGTTCGTCCAGCAGCAGGCGCATCAGCTCGGCGACGGCGATGGCCGGATGCGTGTCGTTGAGCTGAATGGTGAACTTCTCGTGGAACCGCTCGACCGGAATGTGCTGGACGCGCAGGATGCGCAACATGTCCTGCAGGGAACAGGAAACGAAGAAGTATTGCTGCTGCAACCGCAGTTCCTTGCCGCGGATCTGCTCATCGTTCGGATAGAGAATCTTGGTCAGGTTTTCCGAGATGACCTTCTGCTCCACCGCGCCGTAGTAGTCGCCGCGATTGAAGGTGGCGACGTCGAAGGACTCCGGCGCGCCCGCCTGCCAGAGCCGCAGCGTGTTGGCGGTGTGCGTCCGGTAGCCGGCGATCGGCGTGTCGTAGGGGACGCCCTTGACAATCTGCGCCGGCACCCAGCGGATCAGCATCCGGCCCCGCGGGTCCTCGAAGCGTTCGACATGGCCGCCCAGCTTGACCTCCACGGCCCATTCCGGCCGGGCAATGTCCCAGGGATTGCCGAACCGCAGCCACTTGTCGGTGCGCTCCACCTGCCAGCCGTTGACGATGGCCTGCTCGAAGATGCCGAACTCGTAACGGATACCGTAGCCCAGGGTCGGGATGCTGAGGGTGGCCATGGAGTCGAGATAGCAGGCGGCGAGGCGCCCCAGGCCACCGTTGCCGAGGCCGGGCTCATCCTCCTCCGCCAGCAGGACATCGAGATTCAGGCCGAGCTCGGTGAGCGCCTGACGGACGATGCCGGTCATGCCGAGATGGTTGAGATTGTTGCCCAGGTGCGGGCCGAGCAGGAACTCGGCCGACAGGTAGGCAACCGTCCGCGACTTCTGCGCGGTGTAGACCGCGGCGGTGCTGACCCAGTGGTTCAGGAGCGCGTCGCGGACCAGGTAAGCCAGCGCCATGTAGTAATCGTGCTGGGTCGCCAGCGCCGGAAACTTGCCCTGAACGTAGAACAGCTTGTCGAGAAAGGCGCGCTTGATGGCCTCCGTGTCGACGCTCTCGGGTGCGATCCGCGGGGATGGCTCCGGCTTCGGTGTGGCCGGCTCGCGGCCGGCAGGAGGCGGGGGTTTCTTGAACATCGTGCCGGTGTGCTCGGGAGAAAGGTCTCTCGCTGACGAATGCCGCGCAGTCCCGGAGGCCAGGCGGCGGCGTCCCCGCCCGCCGCTCAGGTCCTGAGTCCGGGCGCCGGGAGGTTCATCCAGGAACGGACGCGGCCGGACGCCGCCACCCGCTGCAACGGGCTGCCGGCCGGCCCGCACGGCACGCGCGACATGGGATCGGCGCCGATGGTACCGGTCAGCGTCTCCAGGTATTGGGGATCGCTGACCTCGGCCAGCTGGCGCAGGGCCCGGTCGAGCCGCTCCTGCAGGCGCAGCTTGCGCACATAGTGCCGATGCCCCGGCTGCTCCATGAAATGGCGCAGATAGCGGATATGCCGCTGGCACAGGTCCATGTCCCGCACCTGCTTGACCGTCAGGCGCTGGCGGTACCAGTCGGAAGCCAGCAGGTGCTCGCGGGTGAACAGCCGGCGGATGCCGGGGTGGTGGATGTCCATGCCCCGGTAGTCGCCGGTCGCCATGATCCACAGCAGCGCCTCCAGCGGCGGACAGGCATCCTCGATGCTGCGGTCGTGCAGATAGGCCAGGGCCACCCGTCGCTGCGCCTCGACGATGTTGTCGACGCCATCGACGAAGCAGGCGAGATCCTGGGTCTCGGGCTTGAGCATGGCCTCGGCCAGCACCGTGGTCGAGGCATCGAAGATGGCGCCGCAGAAGCGGTGGACGAAGTGCGAATTGATGCGGTAGCCAAGCCGGCTGGCCAGCACGGTCCGGCCCTGGTAGTCGAGATCCTCGACCCGGTCCAGGAAGCCCTCGGCCATCAGCGCCGCCGGATCGTGCAGGGCGGGCGGCAGCCGCGACCAGATTTCCGGCACCAGCAGGCTGATGTCGTGATCGATGCGCATGCCGGGGCCGACATGCCCGGCGGCGCTGCTGAAACCGCCGTAGCCGGTCAGGATCATCGACACCAGAGCGTTGTTGAGATCGGCCGTGGCCCTGAGCGCGTTGAACGGTCCCTTGGTCAGCGCCCCCTCGCTGCCCGCGCCGGTGGTCGAGGGCGACTTGCCGGTGACGCTGCAGATGAAGTCCATGAACAGCTCGGGCAGTTCCTGGTAGTGGATGGGGTTGTAGACGCACAGGGGGCGCAGGCCGGATTTGGGATCGGGCGGATTGTTGCGCCGGCCCGCCAGGACGGCGGTGACCGGGGATACCACCGGCTCGTGCGCCGGCACCCGGCGCTGCAGGCGCGCGCCCATGACGGCGACATGGCTGGGAAACTCGTCGGCCAGATCGGGCCGCAGCTGCAGGTAGCGCGGATTCTGGCTGGGCCTGCCGCCGACCAGGCGCGGATGGGCGGACGACACGGCATAGCCCTGCCCCGCGGCGGTCGCCAGCCGGAGAAAGTCCCGCATCGGCCCGCTGTAGCGGTCGAAGCCGATCACGTCCTCGACCAGGCCGCGGACCTGGGCGATGCCCAGCGGCTCGAAGTTGGACAGGAAGTTGCCGGGCTCGGCCAGGTCGCGCTCGGCCTGCGCATCCAGCCCCCGGTGTACGGCGTCGTCGGGCCGCTGGAACAGGCGGTACTCGCAGTTCAGGGTCAGCTTGACGCAGGGATTGGGCAGGGCCGGCGGATACCTGAGATGGCGGATGGGGGTCACCACCGCAACGGTGATGTCGTCCTCCATCTGCACCTTCGCGGCCGGGATGTAGTCCTGCCGCAGCTTGAAGACACGCCAGGCACCGTCAGGCTCGAATCCCACCCTGAGATAGGACGCCACCAGCGGACGGTCGTCCAGCTTGAGCTCGTTGCCCGGGCTGCCGTTGATGAAGTCGACGCTGAAGTGCCGGCGCCAGTCCGTCCCCCACTCCGGCTTGTAGAAGCGCTTGATCATGAACACCATCGACTTGATACGGTTGGGGATGCTGTCCAGCCAGGCGTTGTAGTCGGGCGTGTAGCGGTTGGCGGAGGCGGTGAGAACGCGAATGACCGACCCCAGGCTGCGGTCGAGGCTGAGCAGGGGCAGGTCCAGCTGCTCCTCCTCGTTGAGCGCGAGCCCCGGCAGGAAGCGGTCGCGGTAGTCGCGCTCGAAGATCGCCCGCACCTGGTCGAGATCGGCATGCAGGTCGTTGACGAACATGGGGCCGAACAGCACCGCGTTGCCGATCGACTTGGAGATTTCCGACTTGCCGCCACCCGAAACGGTGCAGGGCTTGTGGCAGAACACACCCTCGGCATCGGTGCCGACCAGCCGCCAGGACGGCGCCGAGGGATGCTTTTCCATGTTGAGCTTGTAGCCGCTGGGCAGCATGTAGGTGAACCGCGGCTGTAGCTTGAGGGTATGCGTAAGCCCGTCGCGCTGCCAGCTCAGCAGCTGCCGGTTGAGGTCGAACTGGGTGTTCTCCGGCACGTAGACGAGCGCCGGGAAGCGCTTGTCGATACCGTAGCCCTCGGGCTTGACCTCCATCAGATCGCCGAACAGCGCCGTCACCTCGGCAAAGCTGTGATGCGTCTTGCGGTTGCGGTTGTCGGCGCCGAACTCCTCGCCATGGTTGTGGCGCGGGAAGGTGAGAGCGCCGCCGGCATGCTCCTCCTCGGCCAGCCCGAACAGGTTGGCGGCGAAGCCGATCTGGGTCTTGACCTCCTTCTTGCAGTAGCCGAAGTAGTTGTCGGTCAGCAGGGTCACGATCACGCCCGAGGCGTCGCGCGCGGTGATCTTGAAGGGCCTGCCGTCGTTGTAGGGCTCGTCCGGCTCGCGCCAGAACATGCCGTCGGCGATCTGGCGCGGCGTGGCGCGGTCGGCATGCGGCAGCCCCAGCGCCTTCTTGGTCATGCCGAGGATGTGCGGCGCCAGCAGCACGCAGCCGGTATGCCCGGTCCAGTGGTCGACATCCAGGCCGGCGTCGTTGTCGGGCAGGTAGGGATTGCCGGCATTGCCGAAGATGCTTTCGACGAAATCCAGGTTGGACACCATGCCGCCCGGGGCGAAGAAGCGGATCTCCATGCTCTTCTGCGGCCAACGGCCCGGCACCTCCGGGCAGACCGGCGGCCGGATCAGCAGCGACACGAAGATCTCCGCCGATACCTCCTCGTTGGCGGTGAAGGGCAGCCGCATCAGTTCCACCGGCGGATTCAGGGCGGCATCCAGCATGCGGGCGAAGGCGATGCCGGGCACCGCCTGCTTGTCGCCGGGAATCGGCAACCCGCCGTCGGCGATGTGAAAGGACCCCTCGGTGGTGCGGCGGTCGCGCAGGGTGTTGTGCAGGATGCCCTGGCGGACCCGGTAGCTCTTGACGATGTCGGAGGCAAAGGTATCGCCGTGGGGCGGCAGCGACAGCTCGCGGGCGATGCCGTAGCGGTGCAGCACCAGAGTGGTGGACGGCAGGCGCGGCACCGACTCCAGTCCCAGGCCGCGGATATAGCGGTCGAGGAAGTCCTGGATGCGCTGGTCGGCCGGGCAGAGGTACTCCGGGATCAGCCGGGCCTGGGCCAGGTAGCTGTCGACCAGGTCGCGGGTCACGCTGAGAAATTCGCCGCTGTCGACCTGCTCGCAGATCGGCTGGCCGACCGCCGCCAGCTTCAGGTTGATGTTCAGCAGGTGGCGGTCGCGGCTGTCCTCGGCGGCGGCAGGATTCGGCGTCTTGAGGCCAAGGGTCGACTTGATGTCCACGGGGCGGGGCTCCGGCAAGCTGTGGGGGGTGACGCGACGCGGGCAGGCCAGCCTTGCGAGCGGCGGTCACGAGGACCCAAGCAGGATTCGGGCCTGCTTCGGATCAGCCCCCGGCGGCAGCTCCCCGGTACCGGCAGACCGCTGGCGCCGGTGGTCCGGCAGCAACGACCCGGGCCGCTCGCGCCAGCGGTCCGACCGGCCGCTGCACGCTTTGCGGGCGGACCCGCCCAGGATTGGGACAGGTACCCGGCCCGGCGATCCCGACGGGGATCAGAACCACTCGGTATGGAAGTGCTCCCCTTCCGGCTTGTCGAGGCGCTCGTAGGTGTGCGCGCCGAAATAGTCGCGCTGGGCCTGCAGCAGGTTGGCCGGCAGTCGCTCCGCCCGGTAGCTGTCGAAATAGGCCAGGGCCGCGGAGAAGGCCGGCGCGGCAACCCCGTGGCCGATGGCCAGCTGGACGACCTGACGCCAGTTGGCCTGGGACTGGACGATGATGTCGCGGAAATAGGGGTCGAGGATCAGGTTCTTGAGGGCCGGATCGCGGCGGTAGGCCTCGGTGATGCGGTTGAGGAAGCGCGCCCGGATGATGCAGCCGCCGCGCCAGATCGAGGCGATGTCGCCGAAATTGAGATGCCAGCCGTACAGCGCCGAGGCCGCGCCCAGTTGCACGAAACCCTGGGCGTAGCTGATGATCTTGCTGGCGTAGAGCGCATCGCGCACCGCGTCGATCAGCGCCTGCCGGTCGCCGGCATAGGGCGTCACGGCCGGGCCGGGCAACACCTGGGAAGCCGCCACCCGTTCGGCCTTCAGCGAACTGAGGATGCGCGCCTCGACCGCGCTGGCGATCACCGACAGCGGCACCGCCATCTCGGTGGCATGGCCCACCGTCCACTTGCCGGTGCCCTTCTGGCCGGCCTTGTCGACGATCAGGTCCACCAGCGGCCGGCCGGTTTCCGGATCCTTGCGGGTGAAGATCTTCGCGGTGATGTCGATCAGGAAGGAATCCAGCTCGCCCCGGTTCCATTCGGCGAAAATACCCGCCAGTTCATCGGCGCTGGGGTTCAGCGTCGCCTGCAGGATGGCGTAGGCCTCGCAGATCAGCTGCATGTCGCCGTACTCGATGCCGTTGTGCACCATCTTGACGTAATGGCCCGCGCCGTCGGTGCCCATGTGCCGGCAGCAGGGCTCGCCCTCGGCTACCGCGGCGATGCGGGTATAGATCGGCGCGATGGCCTGCCAGCCCTCGGCCGAGCCGCCCGGCATGATGCTGGGCCCCTTCAGGGCGCCCTCCTCGCCGCCGGACACGCCGACGCCGAAGAAATGCAGCCCCTTCTCCTTCAGGTATTTTTCCCGGCGCTGGGTATCCGTCCACAGCGAATTGCCGCCGTCGATGACGATGTCGCCGGGCTCCAGCAACGGGATGAGCTGCTCGATCACCGCGTCCACCGGCGCGCCGGCCTTGACCATGATCTGCACCTTGCGCGGCCTGACCAGGGCGCCGACGAATGCCTCCAGCGTTCGGCAGGGCACGATGGCCTTGCCCTTGGCGCGGCCCTCGGCGAACCTGTCGGTTACCGCCGTGGTGCGGTTGTAGACCGCGACGCTGAAGCCCTTGGATGCCATGTTGAGAACCAGATTCTCGCCCATGACCGCGAGACCGATCAGACCGATGTCGCATTGACGCATAAGATTTCCTCGCAATCGCTGTTTTCTGGATAAGGCGGTGGAGCCGGAAGGGACGCCGGCCCGGCTGCGGCCCTTTGCTCGCCGGAATCCGGGTGGCAGGCGCAGGTTACGCCACAGACTACGGGTTAATCGATATTTGTCACGCATTTCCAGGCGGGAGACGATGCCATGGCCGATTCCCGGCCGGCCACCGCCGTGCCAGGCTGCCGGCCAGACCCGTGGGCGCATGCGGCGATCGGGAACGCCGGCGCTTCGGGCGGCCCCGGGGAAAGCCGGTGTGGATCGATATCGGCAGAATTTCAGCGGAGCGCCTCACCTGACGCACCATCGCCGATGCGCCGGCAGGCGTCCCCCATCACCCAATCCAGGAACCACGATGATGAGCCGCGACGACACCCAGCAAAATGCCGCCAGCGCCCTGCCCGACGAAGCCACCGGCATGTCGCGCCGGGGCTTTCTGGCAGCCGGGCCGGTGGCGGCCACCGGCCTTGTGCTGGCGGGCACGCGCGCCGAGGCCGGCACGCATGCGGGCCAGCGTCCACGCACGATGCTGGTCAGGAACGCCAGCGTCATGGTCACCATGGACGCGCAGCGGCGGGAAATCCCCGACGGCGGCCTCTACATCGAGAACGGCATCATCCGGCAGGTCGGCCCCAGCAGCCAGCTGCCGAAGACCGCCGACGAGGTGCTGGACCTCAAGGACCACCTGCTCTTGCCGGGCCTGGTCAATACCCATCATCACCTCTACCAGCACCTGACCCGCGTGGTGCCCGCCGCCCAGGACGGCAACGTCTGGAACTGGCTGAAGGTGCTCTATCCGATGTGGGCCCGGATGCAGCCGGAGGACGTCAAGCTGGCCATCCGGGTCGGCCTCGCCGAGCTGGCCTTGTCGGGCTGCACCACGGTCTTCGACCAGCAGTATCTCTTCCCCAATGGCTGCACGCTCGACGACGCCATCCAGACCGCCGCCGAAGTAGGCGTACGCTTCCATGCCTCGCGCGGCAGCATGTCGCTGGGTGCCTCCAGGGGCGGCCTGCCGCCGGACAGCTGCGTCGAGGCAGAGCCGGCGATCCTCAGGGACTGCCAGCGCGTCATCGAAACCCATCACGACGCCAGACCCGGCGCGATGACCCGCATCGTGCTGGCGCCCTGTTCACCGTTCTCGGTGACGGCCGACCTGATGATCGAGTCCGCCAGGATGGCGCGGCACTACAAGGTCAGGCTGCACACCCACCTGGCCGAATCTCCCGACGAGGAACGCTTCACGCTGGAGAAATATGGCCTGAGGCCGGCGACACTCATGGAAAGGCTCGGCTGGGTCGGCCGGGATGTCTGGTTCGCCCACGCGGTGCACATCAACGACGCTGAAATCGCCATGTTCGCCAGGACCGGCTGCGGCGTGGCCCACTGCCCCTGCTCCAACATGCGCCTGGCCTCGGGCATCGCCCCGGTCTGGAAATACCGGCAGGCCGGGGTCAACGTGGGCCTGGGCGTGGACGGCGCCTCCAGCAACGACGGTTCGCACATGCTCGGCGAGGCGCGGCAGGCCCTGCTGCTGGCGCGACTGAACCTGTCCCGCACGGCGGGCGGTCCGCCCACCGACAGCAAGCAGTGGCTGAGCGCCCGCGAGGCGCTGGAGATTGCCACGCTGGGCGGCGCGGCGGTGCTGGGCCGGGACGACGTCGGCTCGCTGGAGCCCGGCAAGTGCGCCGATTGCTTCGCCGTCGGCCTCAACCAGATCAGCTTCGCCGGCGGCAGCATGAGCGACCCGGTCGCGTCCCTGGTGTTCTGCGCCCCGGTCCGGGCGGCGTACACCGTCATCAACGGTCGCACCATCGTCAAGGAGGGCCGGATCACCAGCCTGGACCTGCCCGGGGTCATGAGCCAGTGCAACCGGGCGGCGCTCCGCGTCATCAACGGCTGAAACGGCCATCGCGCCCACGGCAGCGCGGGCATCCGTCCCGGGGCCGGGGCGCGGCATCGCCGATCCTGATGGCGGCCGAGTTGCCGGGCATCGCCGCCTCGACCGCGCCGACGCCCTCGACCCAGGCCGCCCATGCCCTCTATGATGGCAACCCGGCTGGGGCATCCCCGGCCAGACCGGGATCGGCGGCCGCGACGATCGTCCAGCTAGTCGCACCGCCTTGATGACACGCCCCCGCCACACCCTTGCCGGTCCGCGACAACAGCCCACGCCGCATGGAAAACACTGACCTGATCGGCACCATCGCCGGCACCCTGACCACCCTTTCCTTCGTCCCGCAGGTGCTGAAGACCTGGCGCTCCCGCTCGGCCGGCGACATATCGACCGGCATGTTCCTGCTGTTCAGCCTGAGCGTGCTGCTGTGGCTGATCTACGGCATCGCCATCCGCGCCGCGCCCATCGTGCTGGCGAACGGCATCACCCTGATCCTGTCTACGGCTATCATCGGCATGAAATTCTGGTTCGAACGTGACCGCTGACCCCCGGAGCCGACCATGACCCCATCCCTGCTCGAACAACTGCGTGCCATGACCGTGGTGGTCGCCGACACCGGCGACTTCCAGTCGATCCGCCAGTACCGGCCACGCGATGCCACCACCAACCCGTCCCTGATCGCCGCCGCGGCGCAGATGCCGGAATACCGGGAGCTGGTCGACGAGACCCTGCGCGAGGCGCGCCATACCCTGGGCGCCGATGCCACCTCCCAGGCCGTGGTCGCGGCCGCCTTCGACCGACTGGCCATCCGTTTCGGCCAGCGCATCCTGGACATCATCCCCGGCCGCGTCTCGACCGAGGTGGACGCCCGGCTGTCCTGGGACACCGAGGGCACCGTCGCCAAGGCGCGCCACATCATCGCCCAGTACGAGGCGGCGGGCATCGACCGCGCGCGAGTACTGATCAAGATCGCCTCGACCTGGGAGGGCATCCGCGCCGCCGAACAGCTGGAAGCGGAGGGCATCCACTGCAACCTGACGCTGCTGTTCGGTCTGCATCAGGCCATCGCCGCCGCCGAGGCCGGGGTGACCCTGATCTCGCCCTTCGTCGGCCGTATCCTCGACTGGTACCGGAAGGAGACCGGCAAGGACTTCGCCCCGGCCGAGGACCCGGGCGTGCGCTCGGTGACCCAGATCTACCGGTACTACAAGAAATTCGGCTACCCGACCGAAGTCATGGGCGCCAGCTTCCGCAACGCCGGCGAAATCCTCGAACTGGCCGGCTGCGACCTGCTGACCATCTCGCCGGCCCTGCTCAAGGAACTGGAATCGGCAACCGGCACGCTGGCGCGCAAGCTTGATCCCGCCGCGGAAGCCGACGCCGAACTGGAGCGCATCCACGTCGACAAGGACACCTTCGACCGCCTGCACGCCGCCGATCGCATGGCCTCCGACAAGCTGGCCGAGGGTATCCAGGGCTTCGCCAGGGCGCTCGAACAGACCGAGGCCCTGCTGGCCCAGCGCCTGCGCCAGCTGGAGGGCGACACCGCCGTGGCCCGGCCGGCCGGCGACCTGTTCGCGATCTACGACGTCAACGGCGACGGTCACGTCAGCCGCGAGGAATGGCTGGGCACCGATGCCGTGTTCGACGCCATGGACGCCGATCACGATGGCCGCATCAGCCTGGCGGAACTGCGCGCCGGGCTGGGCGCGATCGTCAACCTGGCCGTGGCGGCCTGAGCGATCGATGGCCGGCCCCGACCTTCCGCCCTCGCTGACGCGCGCCAGCCGGACGGCAGGCCTCGCCATCCGGCGCCGGGCAAGCGGATGGCTGGCGGCGGTCTGCCTGCTGCTGGCGGCCCATCCCGGCCTGGCCAGGTCCCCGGATGCGGTCGAGACCGAATCCCGTGCCCTGCAGGGGGAGTGGGCGAGTGTCTTCTACGAGGCGCCGCGGGAGCAGCGCTCCGGGCGCTACAAGGGGCTGCTCGACCGTGTCCGCCAGCTCAGGGCCCGGCATCCCGGCCGGGCCGAACCGCTGATCGTCGAGGCCATCATCCTCTGCACCTACAGCGCCTCGGCCCTGGGACTGGACACCCTGGACATGCTCGAACAGGCCCGCGTCCTGCTGCAACAGGCCATCGACCTCGACCCTCCCGCGCTGGACGGCGCCGCCTATGTGACGCTGGGCAACCTCTACCGGCGCCTGCCGGGCTGGCCGATACTCTACGGCGACAAGCAGCTGGCCCGGCAATATCTGGAGGCCGGGCTCCGGCTCTACCCCGATGCGATCGACACCAACTACTTCTATGGCGAATACCATCTCGATGCCGGCGACATGGACAGGGCCCGACACTATCTGGGGAAAGCCAGCCATGCGCCGATCCGCGAGAGCCTCAGGATTTCCGATCTCAAGCTGAAGGAGGAAGCCGACCGGGCGCTGGCCGAGCTGCGCGCCGGGCGGTCCGGGCACTCGGACTTCTTCGGCCTGTTCACGCCCGCCTTCGACGGTCGGTGACGCCACCCGCCCTTGATGCGGACCCCGGTTCCCGACCGATGCCGGCGACCGCCCCACCCCGCCACCCTCACCCAGCCCCTGCCGCATGAGCGAAAACCTGCCCCCCATCGAGAACCTGCCCGAGTCGCTGCAACCGGGCGTCCGGCTGGCCTGGTCGTCCTGGTGCGAGAACGCCGGCGACGACGCCCCCGCGCTGCCGACGACCATCCTGGCCAGCCTGCCCGCGGTGTGGGCGGCCAGCCCGTTCGTCGCCGGTCAGTGCATCCGCCGCCCGGCGCTGCTGCGGCAGCTGGTCGACAGCGGGCGGCTGCGGCGCGCCCGGGGCGAGCACGAATACGCCGGACTGCTGGCCGAGGCCCTGGCCGGGGTCGACGACGAGCCTGGCCTGATGGCGACGCTGCGGCGCTTCCGCAACCGGGAAATGGTCCGCATCGCCTGGCGCGACATCGCCGGCTGGGCGCCGCTGGACGAGACGCTGGCGGATGTCTCGCTGCTGGCCGAGCACTGCGTGCAGGCGGCGCTGGAATGCCTGTTCCGGCAGGCCTGCGCGGCGCGCGGGACGCCATGCAACCAGCGCGGACAACCGCAGAACCTGGTGGTGCTGGGCATGGGCAAGCTCGGCGCCTGGGAGCTCAACTTCTCCTCGGACATCGACCTCATCTTCGCCTTCCGCGACGATGGCGAACTCCAGGACCGCCGCCAGACCAGCTATGTCGAGTTCTACACCCGACTGGCACGCAACCTAGTCAAGGTCATCGATGCCATCACCGAGGACGGCTTCGTCTTCCGCGTCGATACACGGCTGCGGCCATTCGGCGATTCCGGGCCGCTGGTCATGAGCTTCGATGCGCTGGAAACCTACTATCAGAGCCAGGCCCGCGAATGGGAGCGCTACGCCATGGTCAAGGCGCGCGCGCTAGCGGGCGACCTCGAGGCCGGGCGGGAGCTGGAGGCGTTCCTGCAGCCCTTCGTCTACCGCCGCTACCTCGATTACCGGGCACTGGGCGAACTGCGCGAGCTGAAGCGCAAGATCACCGCCGAGCTGGTGCGCAAGGACCGCCAGGAAAACGTCAAGCTGGGGCCCGGCGGCATCCGCGAGATCGAGTTTATCGGCCAGGCCTTCCAGCTGATCCGTGGCGGCCACGAGAAGGGCCTGCGGGAGCGCCGCATCCAGGCCGTGCTGGCGCGGCTCGGCGAACTCGGCCTGATGCCGGCGGCCTCGGTGGCCACGCTGGCACATGCCTACCGCTACCTGCGCACGGTGGAAAACCGCCTGCAGCAATACGCCGACCGCCAGACCCATGACCTGCCGACGGCGCCGGAGGAGCGTCTGGCCATCGCCCATGCGCTCGGTCACGCCGACTGGGACGGGTTCAAGGCGGCGCTGGACGGCGTCCGTGAGCAGGTACATGCGATTTTCCGGGAGGTCGTCGCCGGCGGCCAGAACGAGGAAGCCGCCGTGCCGGCCCTGACCGGCGAACCCGGGCAGATCGCCGCCAGCCTGGCCACGCTGGGCTTTGCCGATACGGCCGGGGCGCTGCCGCTGCTGGGCGCCTTCCATGATACGCATGCCATCCGCAAGCTGACCGCGCGCGGTGAGGCGGAACTGCGGCGGGTTCTGCCGGAGCTGATCCGGGCTGCTGCCCGCACGGCGGCGCCGCTGCAGACCCTGGAGCGCCTGCTGGGCCTGATCGAGGCCATCGCCAGCCGCAACGTGTACCTGACCCTGCTGGCGGAGAATCCGCCGGCCCGCGAGCAGCTGGTCAAGCTGGCGGCCGCCAGCCCCTGGATCGGCAATGCCATCGCCCACCATCCGCTGCTGCTGGACGAGCTGCTGGACCCCCGCAGCCTCTACCGGCCGCTGACCCGCGAGGAACTGCGCCGGGAACTCGCCCACCGGCTGGCCTCCATCGAGGTGGACGATCCCGAGGCCCTGATGATCGCCCTGCGCCAGTTCAAGCAGGCCAATGTCCTGCGCGTGGCGGCGGCGGACATCTCCGGCGCCATCCCGCTGATGGTGGTCAGCGATTACCTGAGCTATCTCGCCGAAACCGTGGTCGACAGCGTCATGCGCCATGCCTGGCGCATGACCGCGCAGCGCCACGGCGTGCCCCCCGGCGCACGCCCCGACGAGCCCGACGAGCCCGACGGCTTCGGCGTCATCGCCTACGGCAAGCTGGGCGGACTGGAGCTCGGCTATGGCTCCGACCTGGATCTCGTCTTTCTCTACGACGGCGACGGACTGGCCCAGACCGATGGCGCAAAGCCGGTCACGGTGGCCGAGTTTTTCGCCCGGCTCGGCAAACGGCTGATCCACCTGCTGACGACCAACACCCCGGCCGGCGTGCTCTACGAGACCGATCTGCGGCTGCGTCCCTCCGGCAGCTCGGGACTGCTGGTCAGCAGAATCGACGCCTTCGCCACCTACCAGATGCAGGAAGCCTGGACCTGGGAACAGCAGGCGCTGGTCAAGGCCCGTTTCGTGGCGGGCGACACCCGGGTCGGCGAACGCTTCGGCAGCATCCGGCAACGCTCGCTGTGCCGCGTCCGCGAGCTCGAATCGCTGCGCCGGGACATACGCGAGATGCGGGAGAAAATGCGCGACACCCTGGGCGCCGGCGAGGCGGATGTGTTCGACCTCAAACAGGATGCCGGCGGTATCGTGGATATCGAGTTTCTAGTACAATTCGGCGTTCTTTCGCGGGCCCATGCGTGCGCCGGACTGACGGAATGGACCGATGTGGTGAGACTGCTGGAGAGCCTGGCGACGGCCGGGTTCGTGACGCCGGACGACGCCGCCTTCCTGAAACAGGCCTACTGCCAGTACCGCGATCGCGTGCATCGCGCCGCCCTGCAGGAAACCCCGGCCCGCGCCCCGGCATCCGAGTTCGAAGCGGAACGGTCACGGGTGCGGCACATCTGGAACGCCATCATGATCGGCTGAAAGCGACGCCGCCGGGAATCCGGACCGCCGCGACAACATCCTTTTCCCAACCGATTCGGAGAACCAACCATGTCGATGGATGACAGAGACGGCGTCATCTGGCTGGACGGCGAATGGCTGCCCTGGCGTGAGGCCAAGGTCCACGTCCTGACCCACACCCTGCACTACGGCTGCGGCGTGTTCGAGGGCCTGCGCGCCTACGAGACGGCCAGAGGCCCGGCCATCTTCCGCCTGCGCGACCACACCGACCGACTGTTCCGCTCGGCGCACATCATGGGCATGCCCATGCCCTTCGACAAGGACACCCTGGACCAGGCGCACCGCGAGGCCATCCGCCGCAATCAACTGGCCAGCGCCTATATCCGGCCGATGGCCTTCTTCGGTGCCGAGGCCATGGGCCTGCATGCCAAGGGCATCAAGGTCCACGTGATGGTCGCCGCCTGGTCCTGGGGCAGCTACCTCGGTGAGGAGAACATGGCGCGCGGCATCAAGGTGCGGACCTCCTCCTATACCCGCAACCACGTCAACAGCCAGATGTGCAAGGCCAAGGCCAACGGCAACTACGTCAACTCCATCCTCGCCGTACGCGAGGCGGTGGAGTGCGGCTGCGACGAGGCCCTGCTGCTGGACCACGAAGGCTATGTCGCCGAGGGCAGCGGCGAGAACATCTTCATCGTCCGCAAGGGCAAGCTCTACACCCCGGATCTGACCAGCGCGCTGGAAGGGATCACCCGCGAGACGATCATCACGATCGCCACCGAGCAGGGCCTGGAGGTCCAGGAAAAGCGCATCACCCGCGACGAGGTGTACGTGGCGGACGAAGCCTTCTTCACCGGCTCCGCCGCCGAGGTCACGCCAATCCGCGAACTCGACGGCCGCGCCATCGGCAGCGGCACCCGCGGGCCCGTCACCGAGAAGCTGCAAAGCCTCTATTTCGACTATGTCTACGGCCGCCGCAACGACCATGCGGAGTGGCTGACCTGTTGCCAGTAGGCGAATGGCGGTTTCCGCCACTTTCCCACACGTTGCACAGCCCGGATTCCCCGGGCTTTTTCTTGTCCGCGATTTGCCCGACGTCCCTGAACGGCTGTTTTGATGCCGACATAGCGCTGACAAGGAAAGCAGATATGCGAATGAAGCCGACCAGGGCAAGCGTGAAGGTTCAGCAGCCGCCAGAGCCGGGGACCACCAATTACCAGCGCGGCGACAGCCTGGCGTGGAATGACGACCTGCGCGGCTTTGGCATGCTGGTGACGCTGGCGGACGTCAAGCGCTACATCGTCCGGGAGCGTCGGCACACGATTGGGCTGTGCAGCGCGGGGGCGTCCAGCTGCTGGGGAGAGGTTCTGGATGGGCTTTGCCCGTCGGCCGGCCCGCGCCCGCCGCCAGCATGGTCATCACCCATATCCCCTTTGTCTCCGATGTCCAACTGGCCGAAGCGCATGCCGAGGCCGAGCGCCAGCACCGGGTGGCGGAGCGTCACGTGGCTGTGCTGAAGCGGAGTCGCCGCCACCCTGCCTTGGGGTATCTGTCCCTGCCCACGCTCTTGCAGAACGGGGTCAAACGACAGAATCGACAAGTGAGCCGCCCCGGGTTTGCCGGAGGCTTTTGGGTTTAATAGGGGCGGTTTCAAGGACCAAATGCAACACGGGTTAATGAAACACGCTGTCTGACATTTGGGCCATCTGCAGCATCTCGTTGTAGACCTGCAAAGGCGTCCGGAAGCCATGGATCTTACGCGGTCGGTTGTTGAGCTTCCAGGCGATGGCGTTGAGGTCGTCCTGACTGTACCCGGACAAGTCCGTGCCTTTGGGCAGGTACTCCCGCAAGAGTCCGTTGATGTTCTCGTTGCTGCCGCGCTGCCAGGGGCTGTGCGGGTCGGCAAAGAAAGCAGAAACACCGGTCATGTCCGTCAAGCGCTTATGCTCACTCATCTCCTTGCCTTGGTCATAGGTCAAGGTCTTGCGCATCGGTTCAGGGATGCCGTTGAGCACGCGGGTGAAGCCTTCAAGGGCCGCCAGGGCGGACGCATTCTCGACCCACACCAGCAGGACCAGGCGACGGGTCCGCTCCACCAGGGTACCCACCGCCTGATCCTTTCACGGCTGATCGTACTCGGGGACCTCTTCAACGCTCTGGACATCGCTCGGAGACGGGAGCCCTCTCGATCCATCAGCATCACTGTCGCCCGTTCTTCAGGCTTCAATGGTTCGTACTGTTTTCCCATCGCAATACCCTACACGGTCGAGGTGTTGCACTTGGTTTTTGAGCGCGCCGGTCTGGGGCAGTGAAGGCTTTGGGCGCATCGGATGTGTCGGAGGAATTTGCAAGAAAACAGGTATTCGCAAAACCATACCTCGCCAATCCTGCGCCCATCAAGTCGAAGATCTGCGAATCAGATCAACAGCTTGGGGGATTTTCAGGGCGGACTACTTATTAGCGAGGTCATCTGCCAGTCAGTCAATTGAACCTGCCAGAGGGCGGGGCCTGACCCGGAACCTGCAAAGAGGCTGCCTCGCGCAGCCTTTTTCGTGGCCAATGCCTGGGATAAGCTCCCCGGCAGCAGACGGATCGCAGTGGAGGTGTCATGCGCGGACTGTTCCTGGATCTGAACGGCGTTCTGTTCGACGACCGGGGACCGATACCCGGAGCGGTAGCGGCGGTGCAGGCCGCCCGCCGGCGCGGTCATGTGCTGCGCTTCGTCACCAACACCGCCACCCGCAGCCATCTCGACATGCTGGCCTGGCTACGCCGGATGGGCTTCACGATCGCGGACGAGGAGCTGTTCACGGCACCGCTGGCCACCCGCCACTACCTGCTGCGCCAGGGCCTGCGGCCATACTGCCTGGTGCATCCTGCCATCCAGCCATTGTTCGCCGACCTCGCCGGCAATCCGCCAGACTGCGTGGTGCTGGGCGATGCCCGCGATGCGCTCGGCTATGCCGCCCTGAACCGGGTGTTCCAGCTGGTCCGGCAGGGCTTGCCGCTCATCGGCATCGGCATGAACCGCTGCTTCGTCGAGCAGGGCGAGTGGATGCTGGATGCCGGCGCCTTCATCCGCGCCATCGAGTGGGCCGCCGATAGCCAGGCCATCATCATGGGCAAGCCTTCAGCCGACTTCTTCCGCGAACTGTGTGATGTCTGCAACCTGCCGCCCGGCGACTGCCTGATGATCGGCGACGACGTGGAAGCCGATGTGGCCGGCGCCATGGCCATCGGCATGCGCGGTGGCCTGGTGCGGACCGGCAAATTCCAGCCCCGCGATCTGGACCGCCTGCCGCCGGACGCACTGTTGCTGGACGACATCACCGGCATCGCGACGCTGGCGGACGGGTGACGCACCCCAAGGGCACACGCCACCGGTTGCCGCGCGTAGCGAGCCGGGCCTGAAACGGAAAAAGGCGCGGGTATCCCCGCGCCTTTCCGATCCGGGCCAGGTCCGGCGATCGCCAATGGCCTACTCGATGAGGAATTCCCGCATCATGCCCATGTCCTCATGCTCCAGATTGTGGCAGTGGTACATGAAGGGCCCCTTGAAGTCCTGGAAGGGCTTGATGATGCGCACCTTCTCGCCCGGCATGACGAGCACGGTATCCTTCCAGCCGGAACTCATGAGACCATCCTTGACGGTGGCGTAATCCTCGGCTTCCTCGGCGCCGATGGTGCGGCTGAGCACCTGGAATTGCTGGCCATGCAGATGGATGGGATGCGCCATGGAAAACATCATCCCCATGCCTCCCATCATCCCGCCGCCCATACCCATCCCGGCACCGCCGCCTTCCTGGCCGCCAGGGGCCATGCCGCCCATGCCGCCGCCCATCATGCCGTGACCCATACCACCCATCGGGCCGCCCCCCATCATCCCGTGGCCCATGCCCATGCCACCGCCGCCCATCCGGCCATGGCCCATGCCACCACCCGCCATGGGCTGACCGACCTCCGGCGCAGCGACGCCGGCAGTCGCGTCGGCGCCGTGCCCGGCCGCGCCGCCAGCAGCAGCGCCACCGCCGTGTCCACCGCCATGCGCGTGGAAAATTTCCAGCAGCTGGAGGGTGTTGACCGGAACGCGCTCGAACGGCTGGAAATCATTGCTGGCATAGGGCCTGCCGTTCAGCAGCATCGACATCGGTCCCTCGGAAATGCCGATGGGAATGGGCTTGCCGGGGTTGGCCGTGTCGGCGACGCGGAAGGCACGGATCGTGGAGAGATGCGTCGGCAGATTGGGGCTGTCCGACATCTCGCGCGTGACGCGCACCTTGAGGATGGGAAAATCGCTGCCGACCGGCAGGCCGCCGGCCATCATCCCGTGCCCCATGCCGCCACCGCCCATCATGCCATGGCCCATGCCACCCCCCTGGCCGCCCTGCATCATGCGCTCGGCCATCTTCGGCAGCACGCCCCGGAACGCCAGGCTGCGCAGGGTGAATTCCGCGCCCTTGGGACGCCCGCTGAAGTCGGCCCAGATATCCAGACGCTCGCCCGGAGCCAGCATCACATAGGGCCGATGCTCGGGGACTTCCAGCAGGCCGCCATCGACACCGATCACCGTGATGGGCGTGCCGTCGCTCCAGCCGAGCTTGTAGATGCGGGCCGTGGAACCGTTCATGACCCGCAGGCGGTAGGCTCGGCTGGCCACCTCCAGTCCGAGGTCGGGCCGGCCGTTGACCAGAATCCGGTCGCCGTAATAGCCGACCATGCGGTCATGCATGGTCGCGCCGTAGACCAGCTGGTTGCTGGCATCGAAGCGGCGATCCTGGATCACGACCGGAATCTCGTACTCGCCCGCGGGCAGGCCGAGCCGGGCCTCCTCGGCATCGTTGACGATCAGGCCACCGGCCAGGCCGTAATACACCTGGGTGGCCGTCGCCTCGTGGGGATGCGGGTGATAGATGTTCAGGCTGGCCCGGTTCAGCACCTCGAACT
This sequence comes from Methyloparacoccus murrellii, assembly GCF_054657115.1. Taxonomy (NCBI): domain Bacteria; kingdom Pseudomonadati; phylum Pseudomonadota; class Gammaproteobacteria; order Methylococcales; family Methylococcaceae; genus Methyloparacoccus; species Methyloparacoccus murrellii. The sequence continues at coordinate 41,852 of NZ_BAAHXD010000016.1, forward strand.
CGTAGACCCGCGTCTGGCCCTGGCCGATGGCATGCATGGGATGCCCGTCCATGTCGGACGGCACATGCAGGCCATGCCAGTGGGTGATGCTGGGCTCGGGCAGCTGGTTGTGGAAGTTGATGCGGACCTTCTGGCCCTTCTGCAGGCGGATGAGAGGGCCCAGATAGCTGTTCGGCAGCTCGGTCAGGGTATCGCGGGGGCCGCTCACCAGCTTGGCGGTATAGCGGAAGACGCGGGTCGTCTGGCCGGGCAGGATGGACAGCGTTTCCACCCGCGCCAGCAGGTCGATTTCCACATCGGGCCTGAAATTCGGGTTGGCCTTGTTGGCCGCGGAACCGCCCTCCATGGCCCGGACCCAGGCGGGCGTGGCGGCAGCGGCCAGCAGGCCCCATCCCGCGCGGCGCATGAAGCGACGCCGGGAATTCTGAAAGTGTGTGCTCATGCTCTACCTCCGTGACATCTTGCTGTTATTCGGGCTCCACCGGAGCGGGCGGATTCGGATCAGTCCGCGGTTAACTATAGCCCCAAAACAAATTAGCGAAAGCTGATTATTCTCCCGCCGGATATCCGGCAGCCCATGCTCAAGCGATCCCGGAACCAGACGGCCGGTGCTGCGCCAGCGCCCAGCGCACATGCTCCCGCACCAGTTCGGCGGGATGCTCCAGCCGCTGGCGGAGCGCCTCGACGATGGCGGCGTCCGGCGGTGCGTTGCCCAGCGCCACCGCAAGATTGCGCAGCCAGCGCAGCCAGCCGATGCGGCGGATGGCGGAACCTTCGGCCCGGCGCAGGAACGTGTCCTCGTCCCAGGCGAACAACTCCAGCAGCGTGGCGTTGTCGAGCCGGTGACGGGGCAGGAAATCCGCCTCCCGGGTCAGCTGGGCGTAGCGGTTCCAGGGACAGACCAGCTGACAGTCGTCGCAGCCGTAGATCCGGTTGCCCATCGGTTTGCGGAACACCTCGGGAATGGCGCCCGGCAGTTCGATGGTGAGGTAGGCAATGCAGCGCCGGGCGTCCAGCTGGTACGGCGCGACGATGGCCCGGGTCGGACAGATGTCGATACAGGCGCGGCAACTGCCGCAGTGCGGGGTCACCGGCGCGTCGACCGGCAGCGGCAGGTCGACATAGAGTTCGCCGAGGAAGAAGAACGAGCCGGCCTGCCGGTTGATCAGGTTGGTGTGCTTGCCGATCCAGCCGAGCCCGGCCTTCTCCGCCAGCGGCTTCTCCATGACCGGAGCACTGTCGGTGAAGACGCGATAGCCATAGGGACCGATCAGCGCCTCGATCCGGCTGGCCAGCGCCTGCAGGCGCTGGCGCAGCAGCTTGTGATAATCCCGCCCGAGGGCATAGCGCGAGATGAAGGCCATGCCGGGCTCTTCCAGCCGGGCAGCCAGGTTCGCGCGCGGCTCCGGCAGGTAATCCATGCGCACGCTGATGACACGCAGCGTGCCGGGAACCAGTTCCTGCGGCCGGCTGCGCCGCGTGCCGTGCCTGGCCATGTAGTCCATCTCGCCGTGAAAGCCACGCGCCAGCCAGTCCTGGAGCCGCTGCTCGGCCGCGGCGAGATCGATGTCGGCGATACCCACCTGCTGGAAGCCCAGCGCCTGCCCCCAGGCGCGGATCCGGGTCTTCAGCTCGTCGGGGGAAATGACCGAGGGGTCCATCGCACTGGAGATCACGCGGGGTTTCCGGGAAAATGCGCCATCCGGCGACAATGCGCGGCATCATACCGGGTATCGCCGCTGCCCCGTCATCCCCTCGTCGCACCGATGCCCCCGACCCGCATGCCCACCGACAGACTGCCCACGGATCTCTATGCCGCCGCCGCCGTGCGGGCCATCGACCGGGCGGCAATCCAGGCCTATGGCACGCCCGGCATCGAGCTGATGGAGCGCGCCGGCAGCGCTGCCTTCGCCGCCATCCGCCAGCACTGGCCCACCGCCCGCACCCTGTCGGCGGTCTGCGGCGGCGGCAACAACGGTGGCGATGGCTACATCCTCGCCCGGCTGGCGCATCAGGCCGGCTGGGATGTCCGGGTCTATCCGGCGAGTCCGCCCGCCGCGCTCGAGGGCGACGCGCGGCAGGCGCAGGCGCGCTTTCTCGCCGCGGGCGGCGCCACCCTCGACTTCATCCCGGAGGATTTCGAGGCGACCGAGATCCTGGCCGACGCCCTGTTCGGCACCGGCCTGGATCGCGAGATCCGCGGCCCGTCCGCCGACATCGTCCGCGCCGTCAACCGCTACCGCGAGCGCGGCCTGGACCGGCGCGCCGTGGTCGCGCTGGACATTGCCTCCGGCCTGCATGCCGATACCGGCGCCTGCCTTGGCGTCGCCGTCAAGGCCGACCTTACGGTCAGCTTCGTCGCCCTCAAGCGCGGCCTGTTCACCGGCGAGGGGCCGGAACACTCGGGCAGGGTGCTGTTCGACGATCTCGGCATCGACCCCCGGGCCCGCCAGGCGGCCACACCCTCGGCCCGGCGGCTCGATCCTGCCGCCTGCCGCCTGCCCCGCCGTACCCGGACCGCCCACAAGGGCCGGTACGGCCATGTGCTGGTGGTGGGTGGCGAACACGGCTACAGCGGTGCCGCGCGCCTGGCCGCGGAGGCCGCGGCGCGGGTGGGCGCCGGACTGGTGAGCGTGGCCACCCGCGCGGCCCATGCCGGCCTGATCCACCTCACCCGCCCCGAACTGATGGCCCACGCCGTGGAGAGCGCCACCGACCTGGAGCCGCTGCTGGAGCAGGCCACGGTCATCGCCATCGGACCGGGGCTGGGACGCGGCCCCTGGGCCCGCTCGCTGCTGGACCGCGTGCTGGCCACCGAGCGACCGCTGATCGTCGACGCCGATGCGCTCAATCTCCTGGCCGAACATCCCGTGCGCCGCGACAGCTGGGTGCTCACCCCGCACCCTGGCGAGGCCGGCCGCCTGCTCGGCCGCGACAGCCGCGCCATCCAGCAGGATCGCTTCGCGGCGGTCGCCGAGCTGCACGCGCGCTACGGTGGCAGCATTGTGCTCAAGGGCGCGGGCTCGCTGATCCTGGCCGAGGACGGATGCCCGGCGATCTGCACCGCCGGCAATCCCGGCATGGCCAGCGGCGGCATGGGCGATGTGCTCACCGGCGTGATCGCCGGCCTGGCCGCGCAGGGACTGGCACTGCCTGCGGCCGCCCGCTGCGGCGTCGACCTGCATGCCCGGGCGGGTGACCTGGCCGCCGTCGATGGCGAACGCGGCCTGCTGGCGGGCGATCTCATGGCGCCCCTGCGGACACTCGCCAATGGCTAGCCGCCCGGTCCGGTGATGCGATGCCCGGCCTGACCCGCGAACTGCCCGACGAGCCCGCGACCCTGCAACTGGCGGCCGAGGTCCACGCCCGACTGCCGCCCGGTGCGCTGGTCTTCCTGCACGGCGACCTCGGCGCCGGCAAGACCACCTTCGTGCGCGGCTTCCTGCGGGCGGCTGGTTACGCGGGCACGGTCAAGAGTCCCACCTTCACCCTGGTCGAGGAATACGTGCTGCCGACCCTGACACTCTATCACTTCGACCTCTACCGTCTCGGCGACCCGGAAGAGCTGGAGTGGCTGGGCATCCGCGACTACCTGCGGCCGGACGCCATCGTTTTCGTCGAATGGCCCGAGCGCGGCGCCGGCATCCTGCCGCCACCGGATCTGGACATCGAGCTGCACTATGCGCCACCGGGCCGGCGCGCCGTGCTGAGGGGTTCCGGCGCCAGCCTGGCCGGGCCGCAGACCGCGCCGATTTTTCCCGCCAGCTGAGGAGCAGGACCGATGGAACCGACAATGAACGAACTGATGAACCACACCGCCGGCCAGGGTCAGGCGGAGATGTTCTCCAGGGCCTGGTACAACGAGTACTTCCGGCGAGCGGCGGACAGCCCCGCCCATGCCCGGTTCTGCGAGGCGGTCTACGGCCGCGACCTGTGCCAGCACGGCATGATGGACGTCGACGAAATGGCCTTCGTGGCCGGGCTGCTCAAGCCCGGCGAGCGGGTGCTGGAGGTCGGCTGCTCGAACGGGCACATCAGCGAATACCTCCAGCAGCAGTCGGGCTGCCGCCTGCTGGGCGTCGACTATGCCGATGTGGCGGTCGAGCAGGCGCTGCGCCGCACCGCCGACCGCCGCGCGGTGCTGGATTTCCGCTGCGTGGACCTGACCCGTGACGAGCTGCCCGGGACAGACTACGACACCATTCTCGCCATCGACTCCCTGTATTTCATGGGCGACTACGGCGCCACGCTGTGCAAGCTCAACGCCAGACTGAAACCCGGCGGTCGCCTGATCATTGCGGCGTTCCAGGTCCGCGAGGACGGCGATCCGGAGCATGTCCTCGAACCGGCCCATACCCGCCTGAGCCAGGTGCTGCGCACGCTCGGTTTCGACTGTGTCCGGCATGACTTCACGGCCAACGTCCGCCGGCACTGGATCAGGAATCATGACCATTCCCTGAGGCTGCAAGCCGACTTCGAGGCCGAGAGCAACGGCTTCCTGTGCGAGGCCCGCCTGGCCGAGAATGGCTGGTTCCGGGATCACGCGGAGCGGGAAACGCTGGTGCGCTACCTCTACGTGATCGCACAGAACGCGGCGCCGGGCCCGTGCTGACCGACCTCGCCCGCCCGCCGGAGGCCGCGCGGGAAACGCCGCCATGCCGGCGCGCCCGGCCCGGCGGCGGCATACAATGTCGACGACGGATATGCCGGCAATCCCTCCCCCAGCTGGCCTGACCCCACCCTTGTAATCCCATGTGCGGCATCGTCGGACAATTTCGCCAGACCGGACCGGTCGACCGCGAGCGGCTGGCAACGGCCGTCAGCCGGCTGGCGCACCGCGGCCCGGACGATCAGGGCCTTCACCTCGCCGGCAGCGTGGGGCTCGGCCATACGCGCCTGTCGATCATCGATCTCGGCGGCGGCCACCAGCCCCTGCAGGCCGCGGACGGCGCGCTGACGCTGATCGCCAACGGCGAGATCTACAACTTCCTCGAGCTGCGGGCGGAACTGGAAGGCCTGGGCCACCGGTTCCGGACACACTCGGACTCCGAGGTCATCTTGCATGCCTACCGCCAGTTCGGCGACGGCTTCCTCGACCGGCTGCAGGGCATGTTTGCCTTCGCCCTGCACGATGCCGGCCACGACCGGCTGATCCTGGCCCGCGACCGGCTCGGCATCAAGCCGCTGTTCCTGGCCGAGCGGCCGGATGGCATCAGCTTCGCCTCGGAGATCAAGGGCCTGCTGCCATTGCTGGAGGCCCCACCGGCGATCGCGGCGCGAGGACTGGCCGAGTATCTGCAGAACCAGTTCGCCACCGGCACCGGCACCCTGCTGCAAGGCATCGAACGGGTGCGCCCGGGCGAGGCGGTCTGGGTGGAGGCCGGCCGCATCGCCAGGCGGCAGCGCTACTGGAGCCCGCTTGCCGTCCGCCCGCGCGAGATCGGCTACGAGGACGCCGCGCGCGACTTCGACCGGCTGATGGAGACGGTCATCGTCCAGCACATGCGGGCGGACGTGCCGTTCGGCCTGTTCCTCTCCGGCGGCGTCGATTCCGCCGTCCTGCTGGCCCAGCTGAGCCGCTACCGGGCCGAGCCGATCCGCACCTACTCGGTGGGCTTCCCGGGCACCGCGCTGGCGGACGAGCTGCCGGCCGCGCTGGCCATGTCGCGCCGCTTCGGCAGTCGCCACCGGGAAATCCGCCCGGACTCGCGGGCGATCTTCGAGACCCTGCCGCTGACGGTCTGGGCCGCCGACGAGCTGATGCGCGACAACGCCAACCTGCCGACCTCGCTGCTGGCGCAGGCGGCCGGCGAGGAACTGAAGGTGGTGTTCTCCGGCGAGGGCGGCGACGAGGTCTTCGCCGGCTACGGGCGCTACCGGGGCTCGCGCTGGGAGCGCCTGCTGAAGGGCTGGCTGGCACCGGGATCCGGCGGCTTCCGCACGCGCGGCAGCTTCCGCGACCCCTGGCCGGGGCGGCTGTTCCGGCCGCCGCTGCTGGAACAGCTGGCCGCCGCGCGCCAGCCGGTCGTCGACGCCTGGCGCGGGACGCCCCCCGACTGGAGCGACCTGCAGCGCATGCAGGCCATCGACCTCGCCCAGGCCCTGCCGGACAACCTGCTGGTCAAGGCCGACCGCATGCTGATGGCCTGGGGCGTGGAGGGACGCGTGCCGTTCCTCGACCATCGCCTGGTCGAGTTCGGTCTGAGCCTGCCGGACCGGCTGAAGATCAGCGGCCGGGACGGCAAGCACTTCCTGAGGCGCTGGGCCGCCCGCGACCTGCCCGAGGACCATCTGCGCGGGCGCAAACGCGGCTTCCATGTCCCCATGGGCGAATGGCTGGACGCGGGCTTCCTCGCGCGGCTGCAGGCGCTGCTGCCGGAGCACCGCCTGCTCGATCCGTGGTTCAGGCCCGAGGGCGTGCGAACGTTGATCGGCCACTGCCACGACACCCGCCAGGGTCCGACCCTGCTCTGGGCCATCGTCCAGTTCGCCCTCTGGCGGCATTTCCTGGAGGAGGGCTTTGCCCGCCGGCCGGATGCCCGCACCCACCCGCTCGATCTGCTCGAAGAGAGCCGCTGACCCCATCCGGATACCCATGACCGCCGTCACCCCCACCCCCCGTGTCGCCATCTTCGCCTCCTTCTCCGGCCAGGGCGGCGTGGAACACATGCTCGGCAACCTCGCCCGCGGCATGCTGGCTGCCGGCGTCCGCGTGGACCTGGTCCTTGCCCGCGCCGAGGGCGAACACCTGGGCAGCATTCCCGAGCACGTCAACGTGGTGCGCCTGAATGTGCGGCACACCTGGCAGGCCCTGCCGGGCCTGATCCGCTACCTGCGCGCGGCGCGCCCGGATGCCCTGCTGGCTGCCAAGGAGCGCGCCATCCGCATCGCCATTCTGGCCCGCTGGCTGAGCGGCGTGCGGGTGCGCCTGGCGGGGCGGCTGGGCACGACCGTTTCCGCCGCCCTGGCCGGCAAGAGCCGACTGCGCCGCGCCGCCTGGTTCGCCGGCATGCGCCTGTTCCATCCGCGGCTGGACGCCATCGTCGCGGTCTCGGAGGGGGTTCGCGACGATATCGTCGCCATCACCGGGCTGCCGGCCAGCCGGGTGACGGTGATCGACAATCCCGTGATCACGCCCGAGCTGGCCGTCCGGGCAGCCGAACCCGCCGCGCACCCCTGGCTGACGGATGCGAGCGTGCCGGTGATCATGGGCATGGGCCGACTGACCCGCCAGAAGGGCTTCCCCGATCTCATCCGCGCCTTCGCCCGGCTGCGTGCGGAACGCCCATGCCGGCTGATCCTGATCGGCGAGGGCGGCGACCGCGCCCGGCTGGAGGCGCTGGCCGCCACGCTGGGTGTCGGGACCGAGGTTGACCTGGTCGGCTTCCGGCACAACCCCTACGCACTGCTCTCGCGGGCCAGCCTGTTCGTGCTGTCCTCGCTGTGGGAGGGCTCACCGAACGCCCTGACCGAAGCCCTGGCCCTGGGCATCCCGTCGGTGGCGACCGACTGCCCCAGCGGTCCCCGGCAGATCCTCGCGGATGGCCGCTTCGGCCCCCTGGTGGCGGTCGGCGACGTGGCGGGGCTGGCCGTGGCGATGGCGCGGACCCTCGCGAATCCCCTGCCACCGGAGGCGCTGCGCGCGGCGGTGGCCGAATATACCTGCGAGCGCAGCGCACGCCGATATCTGGCAAGCCTGGGCGTGGCGGTTTGATGCTGACGACGGATTTGCCGCCGGCAGTCCCGGTCACGGTGGACAACGGCATCAGCATCATCGGCGGCGGTCCCGCCGGCCTGATGGCGGCGGAGGCCGCGGCCACCCAGGGCTGCGCCGTCGAGCTTTACGACACCATGCCCTCGGTGGGGCGGAAGTTCCTGCTGGCCGGGAAAAGCGGCCTCAACCTGACTCATGCCGAAGCCCGGGAGGCCTTCCTGACCCGCTACGGGGAACGCCAGGCCGCGCTCGCACCATTCCTGCACCATTTCGACAACCAGGCGGTGCGCGACTTCGCTGCGACACTGGGTGTCGAGACCTTCGTCGGCAGCTCGGGCCGGGTCTTCCCGCGGCAGAAGAAGGCCGCGCCGCTGCTGCGAGCCTGGCTGCGACGCCTGCGCGAGCTGGGTGTGCGCATCCATGTGCGGCATCGCTGGCAAGGCTGGGAAGCCGATGGCCACCTGCGGTTCGCGACACCGGACGGCATCCTGCGGGTGCGCAGCGCCGCCTGCGTGCTGGCGCTGGGCGGCGGCAGCTGGTCACGGCTGGGCTCGGACGGCGCCTGGCAGGCCTGGCTGCGGGCGCGGGATGTCGCGGTGCGACCACTGCGGCCCGCCAACTGCGGTTTCGACATCGGCTGGCGGCCGGACTTCGCCGCCCGTTTCGCCGGCACCCCGGTCAAGCCGGTTGCCGCCACGCTGACGACACCCGGCGGCGAATCCCTGTCCCGCCGCGGCGAGTTCGTCATCACCCGCCGTGGCGTCGAGGGCAGCCTGATCTATGCCCTGGCGGCACCGCTGCGGGATCTCGTCGAGCAGGAGGGAAAGGCCAGCCTGTACCTGGATCTGGCGCCCGACCTGGACCCCGACAGGCTCCGCGCGGCGCTGAACCGGCCGCGGGGGGCGCGCTCCCTCAGCCAGCATCTCCAGCGCGTGGCCGGACTGTCGCCGGTGAAGCTGGGCCTGTTGCGCGAGCGGCTGGACAAGGCGGCATTCCTGGACCCGGACCGGCTCGGCGCAGCCATCCGGGCGCTGCCGCTGCGCCTCGACGCGACGCGGCCACTGGAGGAAGCCATCAGCAGCGCCGGCGGCGTGGCGTTCGCGGCGCTGGACGAGCAACTGATGATCCGGCACCTGCCGGGCGTCTTCTGCGCGGGCGAAATGCTGGACTGGGAGGCACCGACCGGAGGCTATCTGCTGACCGCCTGCCTGGCGACCGGTCTCGCCGCCGGACAGGGTGCCGCGCGCTGGCTGCGATCGCCGGCGCGGGAGCACCCTGCGGGCGTGCCGGCGACACCGCCATTTCCCTGATGCCGCCCATTCGACGATAATGCTTCCCCCGCGGGGACCGGCCGATCAGGCGCTGCCGCCCCGGTCCCTCGCTGCCCGCCGCACGCATGCTCTTCAACTCCCTCGAATTTGTCCTGTTCTTCCTGCCGGTCGTGCTCGGGCTGTTCCTGTGGCTCTGGCACCAAGGCTGGTCGCGGGCGGCCATCAACTGGCTGACCCTGGCCTCGCTGTTCTTCTACGGCTGGTGGAACCCGAACTACCTGCCGCTGCTGGGCGGATCGATCCTGACCAATTTCGGACTGGCCGCCTGGATGAACCGGGGCTTCCGCGAGGCACGGCCGCAGCGGGCGGTGCTGATCCTCGGCATCGTCTTCAACCTGGGCCTGCTGGGTTATTTCAAGTACGCCAACCTGTTCGCCGATACGCTCGACAGCCTGGCCGGCACCGGCTTCCGGCTGGCCAGGATCACGCTGCCGCTGGCGATCTCCTTCTTCACCTTCCAGCAGATCTCCTTCCTGGTCGATACGTGGAAGAAGAAGGGACACCGCTACGGCTTCGAGCGCTACGCCGCCTATGTGACCTTTTTCCCGCACGAGATTGCCGGCCCCATCATCCGCCATCACGAACTGATCCCGCAGCTGTCTCAGAATCCCTGGCGCGAGGGCCTGTGGGAACGTTTCGGCCGCGGCCTGACGCTGTTCTGCATCGGTCTGGTCAAGAAGGTGGTGTTGGCCGACAGTCTGGCGCGCATGATCGGCCCGATCTTCACCGCCGCCGGCCACGGACCGCTGAATGCCCTGGATGCCTGGACCGGCGCCATCGGGTTTGCCTGGCAGATCTTCTTCGATTTCTCGGCCTACACCGACATGGCGCTGGGCGTGTCCTGGCTGTTCGGATTCCGGCTGCCGGTCAACTTCGACAATCCCTACCGCAGCCGCTCCGTCCGCGAGCTCTGGCAACGCTGGCACATGACCCTGTCGCGCTTCCTGCGCGACTACCTGTTCGTGCCCATGGCCACCAGCCGCTGGCTGCCCTACCCGCGCGTCACCGGCATGATCATCACTATGCTGCTGGCCGGCCTCTGGCATGGGGCTTCCTGGAACTTCGCTGCCTGGGGCCTGCTGCAGGGCATCGCTCTGGCCGGGTATACCCTGGTCGACAAGCGCTATCCCGCCCGGCTGCCCTGGTTCCTGGGCTGGATGCTGACGCTGTGGTTCTGGTTCGAGGGCGCCCCGCTGTTCCGCAGCGAATCCTTCACCGCCGCGCTGGCGTTCTACCGGGCGATGCATGGCGGCGGCCTGCCGGTCGAGTCCGTCAACGCCGCCAATCTGCTGCTGCTGGCGGCGGCGGGCCTGGCCTCGACCCTGGGGCCACCCAGCCAGTCGGTTGCCCTGGAGCGGCTGGCGCCGCGCCGCGCCCTGGCCGTGCTGGCGGGCATCGTCCTTTTCGTGTGCCTCTTCCTGATCGGGAGCGACGTTGAGCAGGAATTCATCTACTTCCAGTTCTGAACCGGACTGGCGCCGCTATGTGGGCCTGATGCTCGCCAGCGCGGCGGCGGCGGCGGGCCTCCTCTACCTGCTGATCCTGATCGTCGACCCCTACGACTCGGTGCACTTTTCGCCCGCCTGGGACCGCTACCCGGCGCGCGGCGACCATCGGCACTGGAATGCGCGGCTGCTCAGGCGGCCGGAGTTCGACAGCCTGGTCATCGGCACCTCGACGGCGATGCTGCTCAAGCCTCCGGAGCTGAACGCGGCCTTCGGCGGGCATTTCGTCAACCTGGCCATGCCGCTGTCGACGGCGCACGAACAGCTGCGCATCCTGGCGCTCTTTCACCATTACCACCCGGCGCTGGCGACGGTCATCGTCGATCTGGACTTTCTCTGGTGCCATGGCAAGCCGATGCCGGAGCACGGCAACGACATCCTGGCGCGCAGCTATCCGGACTGGCTCTACGACACCAATCCCTGGAACGACCTGCCGCCGTTCAACAAGACCAGCCTGAAGGCGGCCTACGATCAGGCACGCGCCATGCTGGGGCTGCACCGCCCATACGCGCGCTGGCTGGACGGCTACGAGGACATTACCCGCACCCTGCACCGGCAGAACGACCCGGCCGCCATCCGCAAGCGCCTGCGCGAGAGCCATCGGGAAACCCTCAACCGCGATTACGCGACGCCGCTCGCCGCCACCCGCTATCCGGCGCTGGAGCAGCTGGAGACGAGCCTCTCGGCACTGCCGGCCGGGAGTCTCAAGATCATCCTGTTTCCGCCGATCCATGCCGACTACCAGCCACGGCCCGGCACCGAGCAGGCGGCCCTGTGGGACGGCTGCAAAGCCCGCGCGGCGGCCATGACCGAACGGCTGCCGCGGCTAACCGTGGTGGACTTCCTCATTCCCTCGCCGCTCACCCGGGACGACGACCACTACATCGACGGCTACCATTACACCACCGCCGTGGCCAGCCGCGTCACCGAACTGCTGAAACAGGCCGTCGAGACCCCAACGGTCGCCAGCGATGCCTTCAGGCGGCTGGGGCAATCGCCGGCCGGCAACGCACGGCAATGACATTTCGGCCCGCCATCCAGCCCGATGGGCGGTCATGCTGCCGAGGCCAGGACCGGGAGAGGCATCCTTGCGCCACGGGACGGCCGGGATACCGTCCCGACAGGGTTTCGGGCAATGGTACGGGTCATGCGGAAACCCGAGATTCCCATCGGCCCGATACGACATACACACCAGAATAGCCGCACAAATAACATGAATTATTAGTTTCCCGGCAAAAACCGCCAGCTGGAAAACCGAATTGGCGACACGTTAAACTACCTGCCCGCTTTTCTGCCCGTGGCTATATCCACCCGCCAAAGGCATCACCGCCGCCAACCCGAAATGACGCCATCATGAACAACAGCCTTCGAACCCTGACCGCGCTCATGCTGATTGTGCCGACAGCCAGCGCCATGGCGGCCAGCCAATACCGGGAGAGGGTCACAACGGCCTTCGAAATGGAGAACAGCCTGAGCGGCATCGCCTACGAACTGCCCAAACTGTCCGGCAAGACACTGCTGGAACTGACCAGGAAAAAACCGCTGGAAATCTCCACCGGCTTTGCCATCCAGTCGGCTGAAATCATCGAGAACGGCCTGGGCTGCAACCTTGCCATCGAAATGTGGCTCGAAAGTGGCCGATATATCAAGCATGAGTTACTGGTTGGCCGCGAGGACGACGGCAACTTTGCGTTCACCAAGCTGCACAATGCGCTGGGCAGGGATCCCGCGCCGGCCGGATTGTCGCTGGCGGGCAGCGAGGATGTCTACCGGACCCGGGGGCTTTCCCTGGTGATCAGCCGGGCCCCGGGAGGGACGGACGATGCCCGGTTCCTGATACGGGGCGTCCGAAGAACCCTGAACGGCCGCGAAAGCCTCGACGGCGCAGCGTTCACGGATGCGACCCGGATCACGGGCGTCAAGGTCGGTCGCGCCTGCTTCGAGCTGGGCGCCGACGGCGAAAAGGAAAAAGGCGCGCGCTTCAGGACACGCTTCAACAATATTGTCATCAGGAAATAATGGCACGCGCCCGCGCTCCCCGGACGAATCGGACATGAGCGGGAGAGCGCCCTCGCCCTCCCCGGGCCACCAAGGGCGACGGCCGGTTGCCGGCAGCGATGCCCCGGCACAGCCTGGGGCCCTTCTCCCCGCCCCGGCACCGTGACCTCGCCCCACCAATTTCCGACCGGCTTTGTCTGGGGCGCCGCCACCTCTGCCTATCAGATCGAGGGCTCGCCGCTGGCGGATGGCGCGGGCCCGAGCAACTGGCATCGCTTCAGCCATACACCGGGCCGGACCGAGCGGGACGCGACCGGTGATCGTGCCTGCGATCATTACCGGCGCTATGCGGACGATGTGGCGCTGCTGCGGGACATGGGCCTTGGCGCCTACCGCTTCAGCATTGCCTGGAGCCGCATCTTCCCGGACGGACATGGCCGACTGAATACCAAAGGGCTGGACTTCTACCGCCGCCTGCTGGACTGCCTGGCGGATGCCGGCATCGAGCCGTTCGTTACCCTACATCACTGGGATCTGCCGGCCGCGCTGGACGATCGCGGCGGCTGGGCACACCGGGACATGGCGGGCTGGTTCGGTGACTACGCACACCAGCTGTTCCGGGCGTTCAACGGGCGGGTGCGGCACTGGGTGACGCTCAACGAACCCTGGGTCATCGTGCAGGAGGGCTATGTGGCGGGCACGCACCCCCCGGGGCGACGGTCGATGTCCCTGGCGCGGCAGGCGGCCCACAACCTGCTGCGGGGACACGGGCTGGCCGTGCAGGCCTTCCGGGCCGACGGCGGCGAGGGCCGCATCGGGCTGGTGGTCAACCTGGAGCCCAAGTATGCCGCCTCGGAGCGCCCCGAGGACCTGGCGGCGATGCGCCGCCTGCATGCCTGGATGAATCGCCTGTATCTCGACCCGGTGTTCCTGGGCCGCTATCCGGACGAGCTGGGCGAGATCGATGGCTGGACGGGCGAGGCGTTTCCGGCAGCCGATTTCCGGCTGATCCGCGAGCCCATCGATTTCCTGGGCATCAACTATTACAGCCGCTCGGTGGTGCGAGATGCGCCCGGTCTCGCGCCCTTCGGGGCGGAACGGGTGCTCCAGGCCCAGGCTCCGCACACGGCGCTGGGCTGGGAGGTATTCGCCGAGGGGCTGAAAAGCTGTCTGCTGTGGGTCAAGCGCCGCTATGGCGACCTACCGCTCTACATCACCGAGAACGGCGCAGCCTTCGACGACGAACCGCCCACGGGCGGACGATTGGCCGATCCCCTGCGGGTGGATTACCTGCGCCGGCATCTACTGGCCGCCCATGCCGCCATCGCCGAGGGCGTCGACCTGAGAGGCTATTTCGCCTGGTCGCTGCTGGACAACTTCGAGTGGGCCTTCGGCTATGACAAGCGTTTCGGGCTCATCCACGTGGATTACGCGACCCAGGCGCGCACGCTGAAGGACAGTGCCCACTTCTATCGGCGCGTCGTCGAGAGCCACGGCGCGGAACTGTGGCGCTGAACGTCACGGGCGGACGGAGTGCCGGCCGAGCGCCCCAGGGCATGCCCGGCCGGCAGTTTGCGGAAGGGGTTCAGCGACCGTTGCCGGGGCGGAACTGGTACAGCCAGGTTTCCGTCATGGCGTCGCCGTTGCCGCGGATGTAGAGACGCAGCTCCGCCGGGTCCCCGGTTTTCGGCGTCAGGTCAAAGATGACCCGCCAGCGGCGGGTGCCGGGAATGGGCTCCAGGAAGGCGCCGCTGATCTCGCCCTGGGAGGTGGTGATGACCGGTTCGGCCTTGACGGTATCGCCCCACAGCACGTCCAGCGCCTCACCGGCAAATTCCACACTGAATTTGTAGACCCCCTTGGGCCGCGGCTTGCCCGGCTGACCGCCACGGCCGATGCGGGTGGCGACGCACTTGGCCACCTTGGCCGGGTAGGGTTCGTCACCCAGCCAGTGTAGCCGGTAGCGCAACCGGAAGCTGGAACCGGCCCTGGCCGGTTCCGCCGATCGCCAGTAGGCGACGATGTTGTCATGGATTTCGTCGTCGGTGGGCAGCTCCACCAGCTGTACCGCACCCTGCCCCCAGTCGCCCAGCGGCTCGACCCAGAGACTCGGGCGGCGCTCGTAGTTGACGCCGTCCAGGTAGTCCTCGAACACGCGGTCACGCTGCAACAGGCCGAATCCCTTGGGGCTCTGATCGACAAAGCTGGAGGTCACGGCATACGGCTGATTGACCAGCGGCCGCCAGAGGCGCTCGCCGGCGCCGGTCCAGATGGCGAGCCCGTCGGAATCGTGGACCTCCGGTCGCCAGTCCTCGAGCCGGCGCTTCTCGGTCTCGCTGAACCAGTACATCGAGGTCAGCGGCGCCAGGCCCAGCCGGGCCACGTCCTTGCGCAGGAACAGGGCGGCGTCGATGTCCATGATGACACCCTCGGTGCGACGGATGAAGAAGCGATAGGCGCCGGTGACGCTGGGGCCGTTCAGCAGGGCATAGACAATTTCCGGCTCCGCTTCCGATTTGGCGCCTTCAATGTAGAACTCGGTGAAATCGGGGAACTCCTCGGGGGTCGGTTCGGCGGAATCGATGGTGACGCCGCGCGCCGACAGGCCATACTGGTTCAGGGCCCCGATGGCGCGGAAATAGGACGCGCCGAGGAAGGCCACCCAGTCCTGGGTACGCCAGTCCTCGCGATTGCGCGATTCCTGCAGGCGAAAGCCGGCAAAGCCGGTATCGGCCGGCAGCTTGCGGGCGATACTGTTCTTGGGCATCGAAAAGTAATCGCTGCTGTAGAGAATCTCGCGCGCCTGCCCGTTCTCGACCACATGCATCTTGACCGATTTCTGGAAGAACTGGCCGACATGGAAGAAGGTGGCCGGGAATATCCCCGGGCCATTGGCGAACAGGGCCGATTCCGGCCGGTAGCGGATATTGCCCCAGGTCTCGTAATCGATTTTCTCGACCACCGACGGCATCGGCCGCGGCGGAGCCTCGTAGGTCCCCTTGGCCATGGCCGCGGCGCGATCCACCAGGGCCTCGTAGGAAAACCCCTGCGGGGGTCCAACATTGAGATGCGGCCCGGCCTGCGCGGCCTGTCCCAGGTGCAGGAAACATAGGCCCAGAATCCCTGGCAGCCATTTATTGAATGTGCTCGCGCGGCTGATCAAAACATGCGTCATAAAGATCCGTTCCATCGTCGTTGTTGATGCGGATATCGAAGTTCGTATTCTTGCCCCCGCACGCCGTCTGGCGACCGAGGCGACTTTCGCTACCGGTTGTGGATGAACGCCCCCTCGCGGGGAGAGGCGAATTCTAGACGGAAGCGCCCGGAATGTAATGTGAGCATCATCAGGTCCGTCGCCACCGCACGATACCGGCCAAAAAAGAGGGCGCCAGGGCGCCCTCAAGCACGGGGGATGATCGGCGCAGGCGGAAGATCAACCTTCGGCCAGGACCTGAATCTTTTTCGGCTGTACCGCAGCCTTCTTGGGAATGGTGATCTCCAGCACGCCGCCGTTGCAGCGGGCCGTGATGCCCTCGGCATCGGCGGTGTCCGGGAGCGAGAAACGGCGGTAGAAACTGCCGTAGACGCGCTCGGCACGCTTCAGCCCGTCGCGGCGCTCGGTCGCCTCGGTGGCACGCTCGCCCTTGAGCGTCAGGATGCCGTTCTCCATCATGATGTCGATGGCATCCGGATTGACACCGGGCAGGTCAGCCCAGAGGACATAGCGATCGGCTTCCTCCTTGATATCCACCGCCGGCGTCCATTCGGCCGTTGCGGCCGTCTCGGTGCCGCTGTTCTTGGTTTCGTAGGTCCTTTCCAGTTCGCGTTGAAGCTGGTTCAAAAGACTCCAGGGTTCGTAACGGGGCATGTTTCTCTCCTCAGGTTATCGTTCGGGATCGAATATGGCGCCGCCGTGGAACCTTTCAAGATCGGTCTAAAAGATGATCGCCGGAACCCCCCCAGGGTCGTTCCGGCATCACCCACCTCGCGGGGAACACTTACCGCAGCGGGTGCCTGGAGACAGGCTCAGCGAAGATCTGTCGTGAGCCGTTCCGCACCGCTTTGGTGCAGGCAGTTCTGGGCCGGCAATAGCGCTGGCTGGCGATCCCAGCAGGGGATGCCTCCGGAACCGCCACCCGAAGCAGGACGGGCGTCACAGGATCCGGCTGTTGCGCGACCACGCCTGCCGGCCTGTACCGGTACCCGCACGAGTTCGGGCCATGATGACTTTTCGCTTTGGAAATCATCCATGCACAGCCGCACATGGCACCACACCAGATAGCCGAAAGCCCCGGCTGGCGGGGCTTTCAGGGCTTTTTGCGATGCCTATGGCATCAGAGGCTGTAGTACATGTCGTACTCGACCGGATGGGTGCTCATGCGCAGACGGGTCACGTCTTCCATCTTCAGGCTGATGTAGGCGTCGATCATGTCGTTAGTGAAAACGCCACCACGGGTCAGGAACTCGCGATCCTTGTCGAGGGCTTCCAGCGCCATGTCGAAGGAATGGCAGACCTGGGGGATGGCCTTTTCCTCTTCCGGCGGCAGGTCATAGAGATCCTTGTCCATGGCGTCACCCGGATGGATCTTGTTCTGGATGCCGTCCAAGCCTGCCATCAGCATGGCGGCGAAGGCCAGGTAGGGATTCGCGGTGGAGTCCGGGAAACGCACCTCGATGCGGCGCGCCTTCGGGTTCATGACATAGGGCACGCGGATGGAAGCCGAGCGGTTGCGGGCCGAATAGGCCAGCATGACCGGCGCCTCGAAGCCCGGCACCAGACGCTTGTAGCTGTTGGTCGACGCATTGCAGAAGGCATTCAGGGCCTTGGCGTGCTTGATGATGCCGCCGATGTAGTACAGCGCGGTCTCGGAGAGCCCGCCATACAGGTCGCCGGTGAACAGGTTCTTGCCGTCCTTCGCCAGCGACTGGTGCACATGCATGCCGCTGCCGTTGTCACCGACCAGGGGCTTGGGCATGAAGGTCGCGGTCTTGCCGAAGGCATGGGCGACATTCTGGATGACATATTTGAGGATCAGCACTTCGTCGGCCTTCCTGACCAGGGTGCCGAACTTGACGCCGATTTCGCACTGGCCGGCAGTGGCCACCTCGTGGTGATGCACCTCGACGACCAATCCCATCTGCTCCAGCGTGTTGCACATGGCGGAGCGCAGATCCTGCATGGAATCGACCGGCGGGACCGGGAAGTAGCCACCCTTGGTGCCCGGACGATGGCCGATGTTGCCATCCTCGTAGACCTTTTCGGAGTTCCAGCCGGCCTCTTCGGAGTCCACCTTGTAGAAGGAACCCTGCATGGAGGCGCCCCAGCGCACGTCGTCGAACACGAAGTATTCATTTTCCGGCCCGAACAGCGCGGTATCGGCGATACCGGTGGATTTCATGTAGGCCTCGGCACGCTTGGCGATGGAGCGCGGATCACGCTCGTAGCCCTGCATGTCGGCCGGCTCGATGATGTCGCAGCGCAGGACCAGCGTGGCGTCATCGAAGAACGGATCCATGACGGCAGTGGTGGCATCCGGCATCAGGATCATGTCGGATTCGTTGATGTGCTTCCAGCCGGCAATGGAGGAGCCATCAAACATCTTGCCTTCCTCGAACATGTCTTCATCCACGGTGCTCGCCGGAATGGTGACATGCTGCTCCTTGCCGCGGGTATCGCAAAAACGCAGGTCCACATAGCGGACTTCGTTTTCCTTGATCATATTGAGCACGTCTTTCGGGGACATTCTTAATCACTCCTCGCAGGTTGTCAGAACGGGTGGGTTGAAAGCAGCAAATCGTTTCGATGGAAAAGCAAAAGTCAGACCAATGCCGAGGGTTTGACACCATGCGGGCAACGACTCGAGTACCGGGCCAGACCGCACCATATTTGACCACGAATGAATCATTTCGGTGCAATCAGGCCAAGAAAGCGCGTATCGCCGCCAGGCCTTGCGCCCCCGAGGCCTTTGCCAGGGCCATATCGCTCTCCCTCAGCCCTCCCAGAGCGTAAACAGGCAGACAGGCGGCGTCCACCAGCTGGCTGAAGGCCGACCACCCCAACGGGGTCGCCTGCGGGTGGGTGGCGGTGTTACCCACCGGGCCGAGCACCGCAAAATCCGCCGCCACCCGGTGGGCCTGGGCCAACTGTGCCGCATCATGGCAGGAAACACCCAGCCAGCCGGAACGCGAGACATCGGGCCGGGAGACCAGCGCCATCAACTCATCGGTGCGCAGGTGGATGCCGCCGGCGCCGGCTTCCAGCAGGGCCGCGGCCCGCGCCTCCACCAGCAAGGCAATACCGGCCTTTGCGCAATATTCCGCCACATGGCGACCCAGCGCCAGATACTCCGCCAAGGATAGATGGGCAGCGCGCAGACGCACCAATCGGATACCGCGCAGACACAGACTGGCCAGCTGCCTCTCCAGCCAGCCGGGATCGGGCTTCACTGGCGCGAGGATGGCATAGCGATCCGGCAGGCGGGCGGCGGTGACGATGGGACGGTTGGCAGCCGGAAACCGGTAGGCCGGCAACTCATCTGGCTTCACCCAGCGTATCGGCTGGCCTTCCAGCCCCCTCGGCATGCCCGAGAATGCGGTAACCCGCCAGACATGCAGACGGACACGCCGGTCGGGGTAATCGTGGCGCAGCGTGATCAGGGGGTCCGCCGCAACCACCGCGATGCCCAGCTCTTCGCCCAGTTCGCGGGCTAGCGCCACGCGGGGACTCTCGCCACAATCCAGCTTGCCGCCGGGAAACTCCCACATCCCGCCCTGGTGACGATGATCGGCCCGGCGGGCAATGAGCACCCGACTCGCCGTATCCTGGATGACGCCGGCGGCGACCTCCAGGACGGCCTCTTGGCCGGCCATCAGAGGGTCAGGTTCAGGGTCCGTGTCCGTGGCCATGCCGGCATCAGGCGATTCATCCGGGGCATGCTCGGGGATGGCGCCGGCCTCAGGTCCGGTATTCCGCGTTGATGCGCACGTAGTCGTAGGAGAAATCGCAGGTAAGCACGGTCTCGGTGGCGCTGCCACGCCCCAGCACGACCCGGACGAGGATATCGTCCTGCGCCATGACCGCGGCGCCGGACGCCTCGGTGTACCCGGCAGCGCGACTGCCCTGGTCGACGATCTGCACGCTGCCGAGCCAGATCGATACCCGGTTGATGTCCAGATGCTGGCAACCCGCCCGGCCGATCGCCGCCAGGATGCGGCCCCAGTTGGGGTCGCTGGCGAAGAAGGCGGTTTTCACCAGCGGTGAATGAGCGATGGTCTTGGCCACGGTCCGCGCTTCCCCACCATCCGCCGCCTGCTCGACGCGGATGCGGATGAGCTTGGTGGCACCCTCGCCGTCGCGGACGATGGCCTCCGCCAGTTCGGCGCAAACCTCGAACACGGCCTGCTCGAAACCCGCGAACTCCGCCGTGCCCGGCACCAGCCGCGGAGCCGGTGACATGCCGGAGGCCAGCAGCACGCAGGCATCGTTGGTGGAGGTGTCGCCATCCACGGTGATGCAATTGAAGGTTCTGTCGACGCAACGCGCTAGCAGGGATTGCAGGTCGGCGGCGTCGATCCGCGCGTCACTTCCGAGGAAGGCCAGCATGGTGGCCATGTCGGGATGGATCATCCCCGCGCCCTTGGCAATACCGGTGACCGTGAGCGTGTCGCCCGCGACCGGTATCCGGCGGCTGGCCATCTTGACCCGGGTATCGGTGGTCATGATGGCGCGCGCGGCACGCTCCCAGCCTTCCTCGTCGAGGGAGGCCAGGGCCTCCGGGAGGGCCCGCTCGAGCCTGTCCAGCGGCAGATACTCGCCGATCACACCGGTCGAGAACGGCAATACCTGCCGCGCATCGCCACCGGCAAGGCCGGCCAGGCATTCGCAGGTCTGCCGGGCATCGGCCAGCCCGCGTTCGCCGGTACCGGCATTGGCGTTGCCGGAATTGACCACCAGCCAGCGCGGCGCGGACGCGAGATGTTCGCGCGCCACGATCACCGGCGCCGCACAGAAGGCGTTGCGCGTGAACAAGGCCGCGCAGCTGGCACCCGCCTGCGTCTCGATGACCAGGAGATCGTCGCGTCCCTGACGCTTGATGCCCGCCTGGGCGACGCCCAGACGGATGCCGGGAACAGGAAAGGGCTGGCACATGCCGGGCAGGAGGGCGGTCATCCCTGGCGTCTCCTCAGTCCAGCTT
>NZ_BAAHXD010000017.1:0-59074 GCF_054657115.1 Methyloparacoccus murrellii
TCCAGGACGGGGAAACCGACTGGCTGGAAGGCGCGCTGCTGCTTTTCTGCTATGTGATTTTCGGGATCGCCTTTTTCTTCGTGCACTTGCCGGCCGGACAGGCAACCCCGGGTGCACGGGACCGGACCTGTTAGCCCGGCGGGCCGGGCCAACAGGTCCGGTCCACGGCGATCAGGCAGACATCGTCGGTGAAAGCCTTGCCGTCGGCGAAGTCGGCGGTATTCCGCAGCAGCTGCTCCAGCAGCTCCGGGGTGGAACGCTGCATGCCAGCGGCCAGCGCCGCGCATAGGCGCTCGACCCCGAAGGCCTCGCCGGCCGCGCTTTCCACGTCGACAATGCCATCGGTGAACAACATCAGGGTATCGCCGGGCAGGAAGGGCGCGCGCGTTTCGCCGCAGGCAAAGTCGTCGAAGAAGCCCAGCAACGTCCCGGCATGGTCATCCCGGAGCCTCTCGACCTGGCCCGTCTGGCGGCAAATGCGGATGGGCGGCGGATGTCCCGCGGTCGCCAGCACGGCCGTTCCCGCATCCGCGTCGACGGTCAGGTAAAGCGCGGTGGCGTAGACCACGTCATGGCTTGCGCCGCCAAGGATGCTGGCCAGCTCGCGATTGAGCTGGGTCAGCAGCCGGCTGGGAGAACCGGCCAGGGGGCCCAGTTCCTCCAGCAGGGCCCGCAGCATCGAGGTGACCAGCGCCGCCCTGACCCCATGCCCCATCACATCGGCGATGCAGATGCCGGCGACCCGCTCGGCCACCGGCTGGACATGGCAGAAATCCCCGCCGACGATGCCGACGCTGCGATAGACATGCTGAAAACGGAACAGGCTGTGCTCCGGCGCGGCCTGCGGAGGAAAGCAGGGGTAACGGGCCGGCAGCAGGGCCTGCTGGAGTTCGCGCGACAGGCGCAGATCGGCCTCGATCTGCTGATTCTTCAACGCCAGCTCCGTGCCTTTCTCCTGCAACAGGCGGATGCTCTCCCGGTGGAAGCGGTTTTGCAGCCTGACCAGGGTCTGCGTGGGCACGAGGCCAAGCAACGCCCCACCCCGGCCAATCACCAGCACGTCGTCGTAGAAGGTTTCGCCATCGCGGGCGAAGACCTGTCCGAAAGCGGTGTGCAGGTCGGTATCCGCCAGCAGCAGCAGCGGATCGGGCCGCAGGTGCACCGTCAGCGGCTTGTGCGCGAACAGGGAAAATCCGTACTGCGACCCGAGCAGCACGCCCAGGTCGTTGCGGGCGCACAGCCCCGCCAGGCGGTTGCCATCGACGACCGCCATGAATGCATGCGTGTGCTGGGTGAAGGCATGAAACGCCTCGCCCAGCGTGGCGTCGGCGGCCACCGCGCTGCGGTGCTCGATCAGATCGACGAGTGTCGTCATGGCGGATGCCGGCCCATCGGCCGGGTGGAGAGCCTGGCCCGGTCGCGGCAACGGAGCGGATGGAAAGGGCAGTGCGGACATGTCCGCACTGCCGGCGTGATGGACAGGGCCGCGCTCAGGCCGGGGTGGGCGCCTGCGTCATGTCCTCTTCGACCCGTCGCGCCGCCTGCTCGCGGAACGCCTGCCTGGCGGCAGACGCGCCATCGGCGATGGCATCGCCCACCCAGCTGCCCTGCGGCACCAGCCTGGCGGCCACCAAGGCGCCGAAAGTGGCGCCGAAGGATACGTAGTAGACGCCCCGGTAGGCCACCTTGCGGAAGCCTGCCCCGAAACGGTTGGCGGCCTGTTCCGCCGCCTCGGCGCCGGCCTTGACCGACTGCACGACGGCATTGAGACCTCGCTCCGCTTCCACCTCGACGGCGGCCAATTCGGGCGTCGCCGCTGCATCGGCAGTGCTGTCGGGGATGGCTTCCGGTTCCACGGCCTTGCTGTTTCTGTTTCTGCTCATGCGTCACCTCCAAGAGGGTCTGGATTCCCGTCGATGGCGGAATCACCTGTCACAATCCGGTTCCGCCGCCTGTCGTCTGACCGACAGTTGAAAGCTAGCAAAGTGCGCGGCGGCTGTCGCACCCGGGAGCCGCGGCATTTCGACGCACGCGAACGATCGCTTTTCACCGTTTGGTCACATGGGCCCGAGGTTTCCCTCGCGCCGGATCAAGCCCGTTCATTGGCAAGCGCCAGGGAGGAGATTTCCCGCAGCAGATAGACCGAGCGGGTGCAGTAATCCTCGTAATCCGGGTGGCGGAGTACCAGCACCCGCATGCGCTCCACCGACCGGCAAACCTCGTACAGGAACGTCAGATCGTCGTCATTCAGCCTGTCGCCCGTTTCCAGCCGTCGATGAATCCTCAATACCCGCGGCATCTGGATTTCGCTCGACTGGTACAGCATGGCCTGGAGAATCCCGCGTTCGGTGGTGTGATTCATGGTGCGGACTCCGTCAATGGGGGGGAGACCAGACTAACGGTTGGCAGGTTACAGCAGCCCGCAATCCGGACACGCCGATGAGGGCAGGTCTGTTTCCCCCTCGTCAATAACGCCCGGCAGCCCCGGGAAGCCATCCGCACGCCACGGCCAGACCCGGCCAGCAGACCGCATCTTGCGTCCCGGTTTCACCATACATCGGCTATCGATGCCTGCACGCGAACCCCGGGGCGCCGGGTCGCCGCGCAGCGGGATGCTCTCGACGGCCGCGCTGCCGTTAACCGGCCCAATCCGGTGGTTCTCAACCAGCCCGGCGCTGGCCATGCGACCGGACGCACAGGCCATACCCATGTTTTTCAATACGTTGTCGAATTCGGCACGCATGCTGCTTACCCGCGGGCACGCCAACGCGATGACCCCGCTGACCCCATGCCACAGAACCGTCGTCATTCTCGCAGCCTGACCCTGACAGCCAAGGCCCATCGGGCATATGAAACCCGATGCAGAATCCCGGCCCCCCCCGACGGCCTTTCCGGTAGCCACGCACCCGCGGCAACCCTGGCCATGATGACCCGCCATTCCCCGATGGGCGTGGCGCGCCACAGCGCTTCAGACGGGCCAATCCACCACCCTCGCCGCAGCCACGGCTGCAAGCCTGGTTTTGCGCAGGCCCCCGCCCTCATGTTGCCCCATGAACCGTAACACCTTCGTCAGAGCACTCCTGGTTTCCGGCGTGATCGGCATCCTGCTGGCGGGTTGCCATCGAGACAAACTCGAGCGGCACGAGCAGCCGCCCAAACTGGCGGCGACGACTCCGCTACGCGAGGACACGACCGTCATCCGGGAATATGTCTGCCAGATTCGCGCCATCCGGCACATCGAGATACGGGCCCTGGAGCGGGGGTATCTCCAGCATATCTTTGTGGATGAAGGACAGGCGGTGCGCCAGGGTCAGCCGATGTTCAAGATCATGCCGAACATCTATCAGGCCGCACTCATGAAGGCCAAGGCCGAGGCCAACAACATGAACATCGAATACCTGAATACCAAAGGCCTGGCGGATCAGAACATCGTGTCGCCCAACGAGCTGGCGCTCGCCAAGGCAAAACTGGACAAGGCGCTGGCGGAGGTCAAGCTGGAGGAAACCCACCTGAGTTTCACGGACATCAATGCGCCCTTCGACGGCATCATGGATCGCCTGTATGCCAGGAACGGCAGCCTGCTGGACGAAGGCGCACTGCTGACCACATTGTCGGACATCAGCCGGCTATGGGTTTATTTCAATGTCCCGGAGGCGGAGTATCTGGATTACATCGCCCACAGGCACGGCAACGAACCGACGAAGGTGCGGCTACGGATGGCCAACGGTGAGTTGTTCAATCAGGCCGGCCTCATCGAAACCATCGAGGCGGACTTTGACAATACGGCCGGCAACATCGAATTTCGTGCCACCTTCCTGAATCCGGACAAACTGCTGCGCCATGGACAGACCGGCACGATCCTGATGGCCAGGCCATACCCGAATGCCATGCTGATCCCGCAAAAGGCCACCTTCGAGATCCTGGACAAGACCTACGTTTTCATCGTCACGCCAGAAGGCCGGCTGGAGCAGCGGCTCATCCACATCGATGCCTCGGTGCCGCATCTGTTCATCGTCAGGGATGGCCTGAAGGACGATGACAGGATCCTGCTGGAAGGACTGCGCAAGGTACATGCCGGCGAACCGGTGGAAATCGACCTGCTGGCACCGGCAAAGATCCGCTCGGAACTCGAGTTGTACGCCGAATGAACCTCCGGCACGGAGCAAGCCATGTTCACTATCTTCATCAAACGTCCGGTCATGGCGATCGTGCTGTCGCTGCTGTTCCTGTTCCTGGGCTTGCTGGCGATCCGTTCCTTGCCCATTTCCCAGTTTCCGGATATCGCGCCACCCCGCGTCACCATCTCCCTGTCGTTCCCGGGCGCCAGCGCCGATGTCCTGGTGCAGTCATCCCTGATCACGATCGAGCGCGCCATCAACGGCGTTCCCGGCATGAAGTACATGGTTTCGGATGCGACCAGCGCGGGGGAATCCACCCTTCAGGTGCTGTTCGACCTGAGCGTCGACCCCAATATCGCGATGGTCAACGTGAAGACCCGCCTGGATCAGGTCATGAGCCGCCTGCCGGCGCTGGTGCAGCTGGAGGGCGTCATCGTCGAGCGGGTCCAGCCCAGCATGCTCATGTACATCAACCTGTACAGCAAGGATAAGCACGCGGATCAGAAATTCCTGTTCAACTACGCCAACGTCAACGTCATTCCGGAAATCCAGCGCGTCTTCGGCATCGCCCAGGCAAGAATCCTGGGCAGTCGCCAGTATGCGATGCGGATCTGGCTGAACCCGGACCGGATGCGGGCCTATAACGTTTCGACCGAGGAGGTGATGGATGCCATCGCCAGGCAAAGCATCATCGGCCGGCCTGGCCGGATCGGGCAGAGCACGGGGATGGCCGCGCAGTCCAGGGAATATGTGCTGGTCTATCAGGGCCGCTACAACAAGCCCGAGCAGTATGAGGACATCATCATCCGCGCCAATGCGGAAGGCGAGTTCCTGCATCTCAAGGATATCGCCAAGGTCGATCTGAACAGCGAGTTCTACAACATCTATTCCGACAAGGATTCCTACCCCTCCGCCTCCATCGTCCTGAAGCAGAACTACGGCAGCAATGCGAGCAAGGTCATTGCCGACGTGAAGGAAAAAATGCGGGAATTGAAAACCTCGTTCCCCGACGGCATGGATTACGAAATCTCCTACGATGTCTCCCGGTTTGTGGAGGCCTCCATCGACAAGGTGCTGCACACCCTGGTCGAGGCATTCGTGCTGGTGACCCTGGTGGTGTTCCTGTTCCTCGGCGACTGGCGCTCCACCCTGATTCCCATCCTGGCGGTGCCGGTCTCCCTGATCGGCTCGTTTGCCGTGATGTCGGCCTTCGGGCTTTCGATCAACCTGATCACCCTGTTTGCCCTGGTCCTGGCGATCGGGATTGTGGTCGATGACGCGATTGTGGTGGTCGAAGCGGTGCACGCCAAAATGGAAACCGAGCACCTGTCGCCCTACGCGGCATCACAACGGGTTCTGGGTGAAATCGGCGGCGCGATCGTCGCCATCACCATGGTCATGACCTCGGTGTTCATTCCCATTGCCTTCATGGGCGGACCGGTCGGCGTCTTTTACCGCCAGTTCTCGATTGCCATGGCCTCGTCCATCGTCATCTCGGCGATCGTGGCCCTGTCGCTTGCCCCGGTCCTGTGCGCGATGATTCTCCAGAGTCCTCACGCGCAACCCAGAAAGAGGACGCCCATCCGTCGCCTCATCGACAGCTTCAACCATGTCTTCGAGAGGGCCACAGGACGTTACCTCAACCTACTGCACCTCGTGGTAGCCCGACGCATCGTGACCTTTCTGGCCCTGGCTGGCTTTTCCCTCGGCATCCTGCTCGTCAGTCAAACCTTGCCATCCGGCTTCATTCCCGGCGAGGACCAGGGAATGCTCTATGCCATCATCCAGACGCCGCCCGGCTCCACGATAGAAGTCACCAACAAGGTCGCACGGGAACTGGAAAGCGTGGCCCGCCAGGTCGAAGGCGTGCAATCGGTTTCCTCGCTGGCCGGCTACGAAATCCTCACCGAAGGCCGTGGCTCCAATGCCGGCACCTGCATCATCAACCTGAAGGACTGGACCGAGCGCAAGTCCTCGGTGCAGGACATCATCCACGAACTGGAAGAAAGAACCCACGACTTCGGCGCCATCATCGAATTCTTTCAGCCGCCGGCGGTTCCGGGCTACGGCGCGGCGTCCGGACTGGCCCTGCGTCTGCTGGACAAGACGTCGGATACCGGTTACGACGAGTTCGACAGGATCAACCAGGACTTCATGGCAGCGCTGCGCAAGCGCCAGGAACTGACGGGCCTGTTTACCTTTTATGCGGCCAATTATCCCCAGTATGAGCTGGTCATCGACAACCGGCTGGCCATGCAGAAGGGCGTTTCCATCGACAAGGCGATGGACAACCTGGACATCATGATCGGCAGCACCTACGAGCAGGGCTTCATCCGATTCAACAACTTCTTCAAGGTCTATACCCAGGCGCTGCCGGAATTCCGGCGCTTTCCGGAGGATGTGCTGAACTACTACGTGAAGAACGAGGACGGCAAGATGGTGCCGTATTCCGCCTTCATGACCATGAAGAAGAAACAGGGCCCCAACGAGCTGACGCGCTACAACCTCTATAACTCGGCGGCCATTCGCGCCGAACCTGCCCCCGGCCACACCACCGGCGAGGCCATCCATGCCATCCAGGCAGTCGCCGCGCAAACCTTGCCGCGCGGCTATGACATTGCCTGGGAAGGCCTGTCATTCGACGAGGCCGCCCGCGGCAACGAGGCGCTGATGATCTTCGGGGTGGTCCTGGTGTTCGTGTACCTGGTGCTGGCGGCGCAGTACGAAAGCTTTCTCCTGCCACTGGCCGTCCTGCTGTCCCTGCCGGCCGGTATCTTCGGGTCACTCTTCCTGCTGCAACAAACCGGTCTTGCCAACGATGTCTATTCCCAGATCGGCCTGGTGATGCTGATCGGCCTGCTGGGCAAGAACGCGGTCTTGATCGTCGAATACGCGGTGCAGAAGCAAGCGCAGGGCATGTCCGTCAGGGATGCGGCCATCGAGGGGGCCAAGGCACGCTTCCGGCCGATCCTGATGACCTCCTTTGCCTTCATCGCCGGTCTGGTTCCCCTGGCGCTGGCCAGCGGTGCGGGCGCGGTCGGCAACCGCACCATCGGTACCTCCGCCCTGGGCGGGATGGTTTTCGGCACCCTGTTCGGTGTCCTCCTCATACCGGGGCTTTATTACCTGTTCGCGAGCATGGCGGAAGGCAAGCGGCTGATCCGCGACGAGGATGTCAGCCCCTTCACCGAGACCTATCAATATGGTCCGGGCGACGAGCATCATCATGGCTAGCGCTGTCCGGCTGCTGGCACTGATCCTTGCAGGCCTGGCCTTGCCGGCCTGCGGGATTCCGGAATTGACGGCAAGGACAGCCGAGGTTCGTCTGCCGGACAGTTTCAAGCCAGGCCTTGCGGGGAAATCCAGTTCAGCCACCGTGAAGTGGCGGGATTTCTTCGCCGATCAGCACCTGTCAAGCCTGATCGATATTGCCGTGGCCAACAACAAGGAAGTGAACATGATGCTGCAACGCATCAGCATCGCGGAAAACGAGATTCAGGCACGGCGGGGTGCCTATCTGCCATCCGTCAACATGGGCGCCGGGGCGGAAGGCGAAAAGGTCGGGAAGTACACCTTCAGGGGAGCTATCGAGGATTTTCTCAGGCTGCCGGATGGCCAGCGCTTCCCCACCTTTTTCGGCAATTACCAATTCGGGCTCTTCTCGACCTGGGAAATCGATATCTGGAAAAAGCTCAGGAATGCGGCGCAAGTGGCCGTGCTGGAGTACATGGCGAGCCAGGAAGGCAGAAACTTCCTGCTGACCAATCTGGTCGGGGAAGTCGCCCATGCCTACTATGAGCTGGTGGCCCTGGACAATCAGCTGGAGAATCTGGACCAGAACATCGCGATCCAGCAGAACGGCCTGGAGGTGGTGAAGCAGCTACAGATCTTCGCCAGAACCAATAGCCTCGCGGTCAAGCGCTACGAGGCCGAGGTGGCGAAGAACCAGAGCAAGCGATTCGACATCATGCAGCAGATCACCGTGGTCGAGAATCGGCTCAACGTCCTCCTGGGAAGGAGACCCCAGCCCATCCGGCGGGCCTCCACCAGCTTCATGGACATGCAGCCGAAAATCCTCCGCGCCGGCATCCCCTCGCAGCTGCTGCAAAATCGTCCGGACATCCGGCAAGCCGAATTCGAGCTTGCGGCAGCCGACCTGAATATCGATGTGGCCAGGGCCAATTTCTACCCCAGCTTCGGCATCAAGGCCGGCATAGGCTTCGATGCCTTCCTGCTGAAATACCTGGTCAATACCCCCGAGTCGCTGGCGGCCATGGTCGCCGGAGAACTGGTGGCCCCGCTGGTGAACAAAAATGCCATCATCGCCGAATACAAGAACGCGAATGCCAGGCAGATTCAGGCCGCCTACGAATACGAGCAGAAGATACTGAACGCCTGTGCCGAGGTGGCAAATCAGCTTGCCAACATCGACAACCTTGAGAGGAACTACGCGCTCAAGAGGCAACAGGTGGACTCGCTCGTCAAGTCGATAGATGTCGCCAACCAACTGTTCAGGTCCGCCCGCGCGGACTATCTCGATGTGCTCTTGACCCAGCGGGATGCCCTGGAAGCCAGGAAGGATCTCATCGAGACCAAACAGAAGCAGGTCGATGCGATGGTGGACCTTTACAAGGCGCTTGGCGGGGGCTGGCTCTAGCCGCGCGGAACGGGCCCTCCCGGGCGGGGGCATCCCCGTCATGGGGGCGCGCCGGAAGGTGGGTCATGGCCTCGCCCCGCCGGGCAAGGCCCGGCATCAGGACGGCGGGTCCGGCGGCTCCAGCTGCGGGATCTCGTCGTCCTCCCGCCGGGGGTCACCGGGACCGAAAAAGCGCGACAGCCACAGTCCGGCCTCGAACAGGAACCACATCGGCAGCGACAGCAAGGTCTGCGAAATCACGTCCGGAGGTGTCAGGATGGCGCCGATGACGAAGGCGCCGACGATCACATAGGGCCGGTTGGCCGCCAGCGAGGCACGGCTGACGATACCGCTCCAGACCAGCAGGATGGTGGCGATCGGCACCTCGAAGGCGATGCCGAAGGCGACGAAAATGGTCAGGATGAAGTCCAGATAGCGGGAAATGTCCGTCATCATGGTGACACCGGCGGGTGTCGTCGCGGCAAAGAAGCCGAACATGAGCGGAAACACCACGAAATAGGCGAAGGCGATGCCGGCATAGAACAGCACGGTGCTGGCGATCAGCAGCGGCAGCACCAGCCGCCGCTCCCGCCGATACAGGCCGGGGGCGACAAAGGCCCAGGCCTGATAGAGCACCCAGGGCACGGCCAGCACCAGCGCCACCACCAGCGTCAGCTTGAACGGCGTGAAGAAGGGCGACGCCACGTCGATGGCCACCATCTGCGTGCCGGCCGGCATGTGCCTGAGCAGGGGCTCGGCCAGCAGCGCATAGATGTCGTTGGCGTAATAGGCGAGCGCGGCGAACGCCAGCCCCACGCCAATCACGGACCGGAGGATGCGATCGCGCAGTTCGATCAGATGGGCGATGAACGGCTGTTCCTCGTCCCGGTTGTCGGTCCTGCCCTCCCTGTCAGCCATGCCCGCCTCCCGCCGGCAGGGCAACGCGACCCCGGCACACGCGACCGTCACACGTCATCCCGGTCGCCGGCGACGGCACCCCGCTCAAACCCGCCAGGACCATGCCGGCTAACCCTTGTCCTGCGGGGGCTTGTCCGCCGCCTCGGCATCGGCGCGATGGGGCTTGTCGCCATCCTCGGCTTCGGTCCCGCTCATGGCGGAGCGGAAGCTGCGAATCGCCCCGCCCAGATCGCCGCCGATGTTGCGCAATCGCTTGGTGCCGAACAGGACCAGCACGATGGCGAAAATGATGAGCAACTCCCAGATTCCAATGCCCATGATGGCCTCGCAAAAAATATCAGGATGAAAGAAAACGCCCCGGCTGCCGGGCTCCGCCGGCAACCGCCAGGGTGACCCTACAGACTAGCGCGCAATTATGACAAATCGCCGGGGCAAACGGCCCCTCCCGCAGCATCCGTCCCGCCGTCGCCAAATCTTCACCGACTCGTCAAGCGGCAGTCACCACACAGTCACATGCGGCCTCTATCTTCCGGGATTCCCGGCCGGTCACACAGCTCCAGCGGCCGGCACCGACCCCCCGCAACCCTGAAGCACGGAGATACCCATGGCCGAGCACGATGTCGACAGCATCTGCAACACGTCCGACAACCCCCACTTCGACAGCCTGGTCGAAATCGACCCGCGTCGCCGCGAACTCCTCAAGGGCGGTTCGGCCTTGGCGGTGGCCTCGTTCCTTGGCCTGCCGGGCCTGAGCTGGACGTCCAGAAGCGAGGCTTTCGACAGCCCGGCCATCGGCTTTGACAGCATCCCCGTCTCCAGCGAGGACGTGGTCAAGGTTCCCAGGAACCATGCCGTGCAGGTCCTCTACGCCTGGGGCGACCCCATTTCGAACGGCCCCGAATTCAGGCCGGATGCCAGCAACACCGCCGAGGAGCAGGAACAGCAGGCCGGCATGCATCACGACGGCATGCACTTCTTCCCGCTGCCGTACCCGATGCCCGGCCGCAAGGCCAGCTCCAGCCGCGGCATCCTGGCGGTGAACCACGAATACACCGACGATGGCCTGCTGCATGTCGGCGGCATGGAGCCCTGGACTGCCGAGAAGGTCAAGAAGAGTCAGGCCGCCCATGGCGTCTCCATGGTCGAGGTCAAGCGCAATGGCGCCGAATGGGAAGTGGTTCGCCCTTCCCGCTACGCGCGCCGCCTGACCGCCTACACGCCGATCCGCATCAGCGGCCCGGCCGCCGGTCACCCGCTGATGCAGACCGCGGCCGACGCATCCGGCCGGGCAGCCCTGGGCACCCTCAACAACTGCGCCAACGGCTACACCCCCTGGGGCACCTACCTGACCTGCGAGGAAAACTGGAACGGTTACTTCTCCCTGGAAAATGGCACCCCCACCAGCCATCAGAACCGCTACGGCATCACCAAGGGCGGCTTCGGCTACCGCTGGCACGAGCACGACGAGCGCTTCCGCGCCGACCTGCACCCGAACGAGCCCAACCGGTTCGGCTGGGTGGTCGAGATCGATCCCTATGACAGGCGCAGCGTGCCGAGGAAGCGCACGGCGCTGGGCCGCTTCAAGCACGAGGGTGCCACGGTAACGCTGGCGAAGGACATGCGCGTCGTGGTCTACCTGGGCGACGACGAGCGCAACGAGTACATCTACAAGTTTGTCTCCGCCAACCGGTTCCGGCCGAACAACCGCCGGGTGAACGCGAATCTGCTCGACGAGGGCACCCTGTATGTCGCCAGGTTCAAGGCCGGTCATGCGCCCAGCGACATGGCCGGCATCGGCGAATGGATTCCGCTGGTCTGGGGCCAGAATGGCCTGACCCCGGAAAATGGCTTTGCCGACCAGGCCGAGGTGCTGATCAAGACCCGCCAGGCGGCCGACCGGGTCGGCGCCACCATGATGGACCGCCCGGAATGGATCGCCGTCGACGAAAACACCAAGGATGTCTTCGTCACCTGCACCAACAACAACCGCCGCGGCAGCACCCCCGAGTCGGCGAACCAGCCGGACGGCACGACCAGCGCCGGCTCCGCCAGGCCGCCCATCGACGAGGCCAATCCCCGCAAGGACAACCGTTTCGGCCACATCGTCCGCTGGCGCGAGCGCAACGCCGACCCGGCCTCACTGACCTTCACCTGGGATGTTTTCGTCCTCTGTGGCGATCCGACCCAGACCAAGCCGGAATACCGGGGCAACATCAACGGGGATGCCTTTGGCAGCCCGGATGGGCTCTGGATCGATCCGCAAGGCCGCCTGTGGATCCAGACCGACATTTCCACCAGCGTCGTCGGCAAGAACGAGTACGCCAACATCGGCAACAACCAGATGCTGTGCGCCGACCTGGAAACGCGGGAAATCCGGCGCTTCCTGACCGGCGTCAAGGGCTGCGAGATCACCGGCATCACCGAAACGCCGGACGGCACCTCGATGTTCATCAACATCCAGCACCCGGGCGAGCCGGACAGCGAGAAGAACGATCCAGCCACGCCGGAAAAGATCAGCTCCTGGCCCTTCTCCCAGGGCTATGGCCCCAAGGGCCGTCCGCGCGCCGCCACCATCGTCATCCGCAAGGAAGACGGCGGCGTGATCGGCACCTGACCGCTCACCGGCCATTCCTCCTTCAGCGGGGCGTGAGCCCCGCTTTATCTTTCCCGCAACACCCGCCACTTCACTCTGCCGACAAAGGGCGGTGGCAGGTCTGCGAACGAGTGGATACCAACCCGTTAACCCAAAGGACTCACACCATGACTTTTTCCAAATCGACCCTCTCTGCCGCCTTGGCGTTGGCGCTTTGTGGCGCGACCCCCGGCATTTCCCAGGCCGGGACTGCCAGCAATTTCTTCGATTCCCTTGCCCCATTCAGGCCGGGTGCCAATGCCCGCATGTTCGAACGCATCGCCACCTTGCCGGTCTATCGGAACACCGATGCCAGCCAGACCTCCGTGGCCGAAATCATCGACGCCACCAAGGATGGCCGGACGCTGATCTACACCGACAGCCCTGGCAAACGGATCGGCTTCATCGACATCGCCAACCCATTCGATCCCAAGGTGGATGGCGTCTTGCCGATGGGCGGAGAGCCAACCTCCGTGGCCATCGCCCCCCGCTACGCTTTGGTAGGTGTCAACACCTCGGCCAGTTTCACTTCTCCATCGGGCAAGCTGGCCGTCGTCGACCTGAACACCCGCGCCATCGTGGCCGAACTGGACATGCAGGGCCAGCCTGATTCCGTCGCCCTCAGCCCGGACGGCCGCTACGCCGCCGTGGCGGTGGAAAATGAACGCGACGAGGATGTGAACGATGGCGATCTGCCCCAGGAACCGAGCGGGCATTTGATGATCGTGGACATCAAGGGCCTCCCCGGCACCTGGCAGACGCGCAAGGTGGATCTGACCGGGCTGGCCGGGATCGCCGCGGATGACGCCGAACCCGAATATGTCGACATCAACCGGCGCAACATCGCGGCTGTCACCCTGCAGGAAAACAATCACCTGGTTTTCGTCAACCTGCGTGACGGCAGTATCCTCAACCATTACTCCATGGGCACGGTCGATCTGGACCAGATCGACACCGTGGAAGACGACGTCATTCGCCTGACCGGTTCCCTCGCAGGAGTTCGGCGCGAAGCGGACGCCATCACCTGGATCGACGACATGCACGTGGCCACCGCCAACGAAGGCGACTGGAAGGGCGGCAGCCGCGGCTGGTCCGTGTTCAACATGATGAGCGGCCTGGTGCATGACGCCGGCAACAGCTACGAGCATATCGCCGTCCGCCATGGGCACTATCCGGAGAACCGATCGGAAAACAAGGGCTCCGAACCGGAGGGCATCGACTTCGGCCAGTACGGCATGGACGGCTTCCTGTTCGTGGGTTCCGAACGCGGCAATTTCGTCGCCGTGTACAAAACCGCCAGAAACGCGGAACCCAAATTCCTGCAATTGCTGCCGACGACCGCCAGCCCCGAGGGCCTGAAAGCCCTCCCGCAGCGTAATCTCTTCATCGTCTCGACGGAATTGGATGACGCGGATCTGGGCCTGCGCGCCAGTGTCAACATCTACCGCCTGAAGTTGGGGGCAGCCAGCTATCCCACCATCGTCTCCGGGAATGACCCCGCGGGTAACCCGATTCCCTGGAGCGCGCTGTCCGCGCTGGTAGGCGACAAGGACAACGCCAAGCTGCTCTACGGCGCGCATGATTCCTATTACAAGGAACCGAAGCTCTACACCATCGACGTCAGCTCCAAACCCGCGCGCATCACCTCGACCATGCCGCTGACGAACTGTAATACCTGTGACTACGATATCGAGGGCCTGGCGCAACGGGCGGACGGCGGTTTCTGGCTGGCCTCGGAAGGCAACAATAGCCGCAAGAACCTGCTGATCCGAGCCACCGCGGCGGGCGTTGTCCAGCAGGAAATTCCCCTACCACCCAGCCTGGATGCCCAGAAAACAACAAATGGTTTTGAAGGCGTAGCCGTGGTGGGATCGGGCGACGGCGAACGGGTTTATGTGGCCTTCCAGCGTGAATGGAAGGACGACCCGCAAGGCCACGTCAAGCTTGGCCGCTACACGCCAAGCACGGGCGACTGGGCCTTCTATCGTTACCCGCTCGACCCCGTCGCCTCGCCCGCGGGCGGCTGGGTGGGACTGTCCGAGCTGACCTACCTCGGCAACGACCGCTTTGCCGTGATCGAGCGCGATAACCAGCGCGGCGACAATGCCGCACTCAAGAAGCTCTATACCTTCTCGGTAGCAGGCATCACTCCCGCCGCTCATGGCGGCACCTTGCCCGAGCTCGTCAAGCAGCCCGCACTCGACCTCCTGCCCGTGCTGCAACAACCCAAGGGATGGGTTCAGGACAAGCCCGAGGGCCTCACCCTGAGCGCCGGCGGCCGGGTATACATGGTCACCGACAACGACGGTGTCGACGAGTCGACCGGCGAAACCCAGTTCCGCGATCTGGGCTCCCGGCGTCGGGTCTTCGGTTTCTGAGACACCCGCTCGCAACGGCCTGACGAACCGCCTGGCCGTTACCGGCCGGGCGGTTGGCTATCGGGTGCCCGAAAAATCCAGGTGACGGCGAGGCCCCTGTCCGGCCATCACCATGGAGGATCGCGCGTTGATCGAAGGCCGGGAGATTCCAGGGCGCGCGGGCGGTGCGCCACGGCGGCGGGACCGGAATGGATTCCCCATCCGCGACAACAGACATCCGGCGAGGGACAGGCCGCCGGCATGCTTGGCGCACCTCGCGCCCCCGTCCGGGGGCCAGCGATATTGCCGGCCCGCCCGCTGCGGCGATGCAGCTATGCGCTAGGGCTGCTGCTGGCCGCCGCCGGTCTCGCTGTCCTGCCAGGGCGTCACGCGCAGATCGTTGAGGCGGTAGCGGTACTCCTCGACCCGGTTTTCCCGGGCAACCGAGCCGATGCCGGTCAGCGGCTCGGCTTCCTTGAGACTCTCCCAGAAACTCTGGTTGTTGAAATTATCGAGGATTTCCCGGTTGACCCGGATCAGCTGCTGGTTGCGCTGGGTGCACTGCTCGATCCAGCGGCCGCGCTCCTTGACCGCGTTCACCAGCAGGGCGTTGTCGTGCTGGTGGTTGCGCACGTCGCTGCCGAGCTGCTGTATCTGCTCGCGGGCCTTGTCCATCTGCTCGGCGCAGTGTTTCTTGAGGTTCTCGTGATTGGTCTTGAGCACCTCGTTGTTCTTCTTCAGGATTTCGTTGTTGTGCTGCAAGGCCGTCAGCAGGTCGGTCTTCTGCTTGAGATCGGCCTGCAGCTGCTGGTTCTCCTTGAGCTTGGCGTCCAGCGCCTGCTGGGCGTCCTCCAGCGCCTTGGCCGTCTCGGCCTGCCGGGCTTCCAGCTCGGCCTTTTCCTGGCTCAGCTGGCGGAGCATGCCCTGGGCCTTGTTGAGGGTCTGGACAATATCGGGATCGCCTTTCTTGGCGGCCTCGGCGGGGCCGAGCAGCACCGCCAGCACGGCCATCGTCACCCAGCCGCGGGCGAAGGGCGGGCGGCGGACGCCCGCCACGGTGGCAGTCCCGGCCGGGCCGGCAGTCGGATTGCGCTTCATGCTTGAGCCAGCTCAGAAACGGGCGTTGATGTCCGCCAGCAGGACATCGACGTCATAGGTGGGACCGGTGATGACGGAACTGGACAGCCAGCGCAGGTTAGCCCAGATGTTGTTGGCCAGGCCATAGTTGACGCCAATGACATAGCCCTTGGCGTTGGTCCCGGACAGGTGGAAGTTGGAATCGGTCCAGGCATCGAACACCGCGTCGCGCTCCAGATACTTGTAGGCCACCCAGGCATTCCAGTCGCCCAGCCGCAGCATGTCGGGACGGCCGACGTCCAGGCGCACCTGCCAGGCATCGGTCTGCGGCTCGATATCCCGGCCCAGGCTGTTGTAGATCTGCTCGCGGTCGAAGCCCAGGTTGTTCGAATAGTTGCCGGTCAGCAGGATATGGTTGGGCGCAAAACCGGTGTAGTCGTACTGGGCGATGATGTCGAGGACATCGAAGCGCGAGGCCAGGCCCACCAGGCGCGGCGCGTCGAGCGGCTCCAGGTCGTTGCTGATCTGCGCCAGGCTGTTGCCGAAGGTGAAGAACTGCGGCGCCGTCCAGTCGTTGACCGTGCTGCCCGGCGGATTCAGGCGTGCCTGGGTGTTGTGGAAGCTGTAATAGGACACGCCGGTCTTGAGGCGCGAATCGGTGTAGAACAGCCAGTCGAAGCCGGTCTGCCCGGCCGCCATCCATTTCCAGTCGGCGTTGAAGGGTGTTTCCTGCAACGGGAAAAAGCCGCCGGTCAGGTAGAGCTCGTTCGGCTTGGTGAAGCCCTGGTTCAGGTTCTGGAACCACAGCCGGCCCGCCGTGTTGGGCGCGTTGTAGCCGCGCAGCTCGGGGTCGTTCATGTCGCTGAAGGGGAAGCGGAAGGTGCCCGAGAAACCCTCGAAGTTGAGGTCCTGGTCGAACATGTTGTCGGTGCTGAACCAGGGGTTCGGCGTGCGCCCACCCCACAGGCTGAACCAGTCGTGACCCTCGTCGTCCAGATAGTCGTATTGCAGAAAGGCGCGATCCAGCGCGACCTCCCATTGCTCGCCGGTCTGCCCCATGGTCTGGTTGGTGGTGATGGGGCTGCGATCGTTGCTGGTCGAAAGCCGCACGTTGGCCTTGGCGCCTTCGACCAGCTGGGTCTCGAAACCGAAGCGGACGCGCGCCCGGAAGCGTTCGCGGTCCTGGGTCGTGTTCAGGAACGGATTGGGCGTATTGGCCAGGCCGCCGCTGGCATTGATCAGGGGCCAGTTGAAATAGGCGTTCGGCACGTTGTTGGCGCCGAACAGCTGATCCTCGAAGCGCAGGCGGATATCGCCATAGGGCTTGATCCTGCTGACCCACTCCGGCAAGGCAGCCGGAATGCCCCACTTCTCGTTCCTGGCCTCGGCCTTGACCTCCTTCACTACCTCGTCCTTGAGCTGCTTGCGGACATCGGCACGGATCTCGTCCTTGACGAAGTCCGGCACGTAGGTCACGCGCACGGGCCCCTTGCCAGGCGCGCGGCGGGTGGACGGCTCGTCCGGCAGGTTGCGCATGGCGACGGCGGAGCCCGCGCCGGCGGCCGCGGTCCGGCCTTCCGCGGGTTCTTCCCGGCGGGCTTCGGTCCTGGCCTCGTCGGCGGCCTTCTGCTCGGCGCGTTTCACCATCACCGCCGCCTTGTTCTTGTCCAGCACGCCCTGCTCGACCAGCATGTCGATCAGGTTCAGGGTGGTGTTGCGCAGCTTGAGCAATTCCTCCTTCTCGGTCGAGGCGCCGGCCTCCGTCGAACCGCCCAGCGCCAGGGTGATGCAGAGACCCAGCGCGGAGCGGCGGGTCATCGGTGATGCGGCCCGTCGGGCCGGGATGTGCTTGCTCATGGAATCACTCGAACGATGGGGAAAGCCTGGCGCGCGCCGGATGGGCGCGTCAGGTGCGGATGCGAATCTTCAGCGGCTGCGGCATGCGCTCGGGCGGCGGCTTGAGCCGGCCATGAATCTGGGCGATGGCCTGTCTCAGAGCCTCGTCGATCTCCGCCGTGCCGCTGGAATTGGCCAGCTCCACCCGGGTGATCTCGCCGTTGGGGCTGATCCAGACATGCACCACGGCCGAGTACCTGTTGGCGCGGGCGCGGTCGCGCAGGCGGCGATCCAGCTCGCTGGTCAGCTCGCGCTGGACGTGCTGGCCGTACCAGATGATGGCGTTGCCGCCCCCGCCACCGACCAGGCCGGTACCGCCCTTCCGGCCGACCAGCCCGAAACCGTCGCCGCCGGCACCGCCGTCGGCATCCACGCCAAGCTGATCGCCCGGTGGCGCGTCGGCGGGTTCCGGCTCCGGCTCGGGCGTTTCCGGCTCGGGTTCGGGCTCCGGTTCCGGCAGCTTTTCCTCCTTCACCTCCGGCGGCTTGATGTCCGGCTTGGGCGGCGGCGGTGGCGGCGGGCTGGGCGGCTGCACCACGGTGATCTGCTGCACCTGTTTCTTCGTCTGCGCCGGCCTCTCGAACAGGTCCCGGAACACATAGGCGAGCACCGCCACGATCAGCACCAGCACCAGGCCGGCGATCCAGGGCAGGTTCTTGAGCAGAAACCGGTGTTTCATGCGCCACGCTCCCCGGTGCCCGGTGCGGGTCCGGCCATGTCGGCAATGGCCGCGGCAAGGACTCTCATGGCAGCGCTACTTGACGAGCTTCTGCGTCACCAGGCCCAGCTGCCCGATTTCCAGGCGCGTCACCACGTCCAGCACCTCGACCACCTTCTGGTACTGGATGCTGGCATCGGCCTTGATGACGACCGGCAGGTCCGGCGTCGCCGCCTTGTACTGCGCCAGGCGGGTTTCCAGCTCCGCCAGGGTGACCGGGTAGGTGTCCAGGTACAGGGTGCCGTCCTGGGTGATCGAGACCGCCTTGGTCTTGGGCTTGGCCAGGCTGGGACTGCTGCTGGCCTTGGGCAGGTTGACGGTGATGCCCTGCACCGTCGCCGTCGTCATGATGATGAAGATCAGCAGCAGCACATAGGCGACATCCAGCATCGGGGTGATGTTGATGTCGTCGTAGATCTTTTCTTCGGAATCGACCTTCATGGCTTACTCCGCGCGGCAGCGGTCGGCGGCCCGCTCGGCGATCATGGCCAGGAACTCGTCGGCGAACACGCGCATGTCGGCGATCACGTCCTTGATCTGCACCGTCAGGTAGTTGTAGGCAAACAGCGCCGGGATGGCGACGGCGAGGCCGGCCACGGTGGCGAGCAGGGCCGCGGCGATGCCGGGCGCGATCGCATTGATGTTGACGTCGCCGGTGGCGGCGATGACCGCGAAGGTGATCATGACGCCGACGACCGTGCCGAGCAGGCCCAGGTAGGGGCCACCGGCGATGGCGATGGAAAGCAGCACCATCTTGCTGTTGAGCCGCTGGGTTTCCCGCACCAGGATCGCGTCCAGCGCCGTCTGGATGACGTTCAGCGCCTCCGGCGACAGCGGCCTGCTGCCCTTGCCGAGCCGCTTGTTCATCTCGTGGATGCCGGTATGGTAGAGGTGGTAGAGCGGCGAGCTCTGGTAGTGGTCATGGCTGCCGGCGATGGCCTGGAGGAAATCGGATTCGCCGAGCTCCCTGTCCTCCTCGGTCTCCTCCTGGTCCAGCGCGGCGAGATCGGCGTCCACCGACAGCCGCGCGTAGGCATCCAGGAAAGCCTGGTTGTCCTTGCGCACCCGCCGCAGCACCACCACCTTGATGGCCATGACCACCACCGCCATCACGAACATGATGCCGGTCAGGCCGATGACCACCCAGCCATCGATGGTGACGTTCTGGATGATGACACCGAAGGAGCTGTCGCCACCGGCATCCTGCCCCTCGTCGCCGCCCATGGTGACGACGGTGTAATCGGGACTCTGGCTGCGGGCGGCGATCTTCAGCCAGTCGACCGAGCGGGCGACGGTGGCAACCTGCACCTCGTCCAGCAGGCCGGTAAGGAAGCTGCCCCCGGCCAGCCCGCCCAGCGTCAGGGTCGGGTTCATGGGCGCCGCCGCGACCGGCACCTCGGAGACGTTGGCGCCATCCACGAACAGTTCCAGCTTGTCGGCCCGCAGCACCACGGCGACATGCCGCCACTGGGCCGGTGCCGCCAGCGGCGCCGGTGGCGTCTCGACCGAACCGCCGGCGGCGGTGGTGTAGCGCGCCACCAGACCGACCGGGCGCACCATCAGCTCGATCGCCGACTGCGTGTCCACCGCCTTCATCACGTGCGCCTCGGCCTGGGGCGGCTCCGCCTTCAGCCAGGCGCTGAAAGTCCAGCCCCTGGCGGGATCGATGGCCAGCGCTGGCGTCGGATTGACGGTGATGACGCCGTTGCCGGCGAACCGGGCGGCGGCACCGATCCAGCCGCCGGTCTCGTTCGCCGCCGTGGAACTGGCCGCGTGGTTGTTGTTGGCGGTCGCGTCCTGCGGCACGGGCTGGGTCTCGTCGAAGTGATAGACCAGCGCCATGCCGTCGTCGTAGACGCCCTGGCCACTGTCGGGCGGCGCGGCATCCTCGTTGCCGTAATACATCATGAACTTGTCGGTGGTGGCGCCGCCCTGGACTTTCGGCGCCCGCACCCAGATCAGGGCCATCTCGTTGACGGCGTCGTACTTCTCGACCTGAAACTTGAGCGGCGTCTTGTCGTCGGCCATGAAGCGGATGTCCTTGCCACCCTCCGCCAGCTCGCTGAAATAGCTGAAGTTACCCGCGTGCAGACGCACCAGTACCGGAAAATCGACCAGCGTCTCCTTGATGTCCGCGCCGGTGATGCTGGCATCGACGGAGATCTCCTTGCGCGACTTCCACTCGTCGTTCCACCAGGCCAGGGCAAGACTCGGGGGCAGCAGCGCCAGCAGAAAAACCAGGCAGTAAAAGCGTCGGCTCATGTTCGGAGACTGATCGGTAAGGGTTAAGGCCGGGCATTATGTGACCGCCCTGTTACAGGAGGGTGAAGCGCAGGTTACGAGTCGATGACAGCTTGCCACCATCGCTATATACCATGACATATATTGAACCAGCCGATCCCGCCATGGGTAGCCCAGGATCGGCTGCCAGGACCCTGGCGACCAGCCGATGCCCTCTGCCCCGCAAGCAGCGCCTTGTTATCAGGAAAAGGAGTTCGGTCCGAGAAGCGGGATACCGGGACATGGCCCGCGCCGACAGGGCGGGGAAGCGGCCACCAGCCGTCGCTATGAATAGAACCTTATATCAGTACGGACGGCGATCCGGCCGTCATCGCCGGAGGGGGCCGGCACTGGTCTTCGCCAGGATGAGGGGTGGCGACAAACGCCGGCTGCGGTCGCCAGGACCGGGATACCCATGAGCCCGATCGCTGGTCGATGACGCCGCAATGCCGGAAAATCGGCCAGTCCCGGCACGTAAAATCCAGCATCCGCCAGGATGAAACCTGGCGGCGCAGCGAGCCTGGGCCAAGCCGGCCGCCGAATCACGCGCGGGGAAGAACAACAGGAGGGTCGCCGTTGACAACACCGCAGCTTCCGACGCCGCATCGGAGCCCGTACTTTGCCTGGCTGCTCGCCCGGCGTGCCGCGGGCGACTCCGTGGAGTCGCTGGCTTCGACCCTGGTCGATTCGCAAGTCGATCGGAATCCCCATCAGGTCGAGGCCGCGCGCTTCGCTTGCCGCAACCTTCTCGCGCGCGGCGTGATCCTCGCCGGCGAGGTGGGTCCGGGCAAGACCATCGAAGCCGGCTTGGTCATCTCGGAGCGCTGGGCCGAACGGCGACGGAAGGTGCTCGCTTCCGGCACGCACGCGACGGACGAGCTGAACGCTTACAAGGTTTTCGAGACGCTGAATGCGCGTGGCGTGCGTCTGTCCGCCACCGACCTGCTGAAGAATTACCTGTTCTCCGTACTCGATCGCGGCGGCGAGTCCGACCACGAATTGCATAATCTGGAAGAACGCTGGGAGTCGCTCGTCGGACGGCTGCCATCGGAAAACTTTCCCGACTTCCTGCGCGCACACTGGAACAGCCGGCGTAACTTTGCCCGGCAAGCCGATCTGTTCAAGACCATCCGCTCGAAGATCATCGATCGCGAAGCTGTGTTCGGTCTGCTGCGCGGCATGGAAGAAGACCTCGACACCTATCTGGCA
The DNA here is from genome assembly GCF_054657115.1 of Methyloparacoccus murrellii. Taxonomy (NCBI): domain Bacteria; kingdom Pseudomonadati; phylum Pseudomonadota; class Gammaproteobacteria; order Methylococcales; family Methylococcaceae; genus Methyloparacoccus; species Methyloparacoccus murrellii. Next base: position 21,842 of record NZ_BAAHXD010000017.1, read on the forward strand.
TTGACCTCGCCGGAAGTTTCGGACTGGTCTCCCGAGGACAAGCACAACGCCGGCGTGCTCAAGACCTTCCGTGTGCGTCAACCCTACCCATTGCTGCTGGCCGCACGGCGCAGCTTCGACGCCAGTGATTTCTCCGGCTTGCTGCGGGCGACTGTGGTCATTTCGATGCGCTACAACGTCATCGGTGCGTTCGGCACAGCCGAACAGGAGCGCACCTACAACACCGTCGCCGAGCGCATTGCCAAGGGGGAGCTGCAGGAGCTGTCCGAGGCGTTGTCGGCGATGCGGAGCATCTATGTTGAAGACCGGGTATTTCGCGCGGCATTCGCTGAAAAAATCATCCGCACCACCGATTCGCGCAATAACCGTGTGGTGCGCTTCATCCTGTGTGCGCTGGAGCGGCAGCTCTCCGGCAACGACCACAGCTTCACCCGCGACGCTTTCAACATCGAACATATCCTGCCGCAGCGCGCCCCCGATGGCTGGGGCGGATTCAGCAACGAAGAGATGGATGGCCTGTTGTACCGGCTGGGCAACATGACCCTGATGCAGGCGGGTGCCAACCGCAACGCCGGCAATGCCGACTACGCCGCCAAACGGCCTGGCTATCAGCAAAGCGGATTTTTTCTGACGCAGAAAGTCGCCGTGGACAACGCCGAATGGACACCCGAACGAATTGCGGTACGGCAGAACGGGATGGCCAACCAGGCCACCGCCATCTGGCGCATTGCCCAATTGAGTTGATCAGGACGTATTGATGAGCAACAAACAAAAACTCGAACTCACCTGGATCGGTAAGGAGAAGCGGCCCAAGCTGGAGCCGCGCATCCTGCTCGAAGACCCGGAGAAGTCCTATCACGCCAGGCATCGCGTGACGGACAACGACCTCTTCGACAACCGGCTGATCTTCGGCGACAACCTGCTGGCGCTGAAAGCCTTGGAGCAGGAATTCACCGGCAAGGTGAAGTGCGTGTTCATCGATCCGCCGTACAACACCGGGAGCGCCTTCGCGCAATACGACGACGGACTTGAGCACTCCATCTGGCTGGGGCTAATTCGTGATCGACTGGAGATCATCCGGCGGCTACTGTCTGAGGACGGATCGTTGTGGATCACGATTGATGACAACGAATGCCATTATTTGAAGGTGTTGTGCGATGAGGTGTTTGGGCGGACGAACTTTGTAGCAAATGTTATGTGGGAGAAGAAATTTTCTCCCCAAAATGATGCTAAATGGTTAAGTTTGAACCACGATCATATTCTTGTGTTCGCGAAAAATAAAGAAGTTTGGCGACCAAATTTGTTGGCGCGCAGCAAAAAACAAGAGAAAAATTTTAAAAATCCTGATAATGATCCGAGAGGTCCTTGGACCTCGACTGATTACACGTGTGCGAAATCTAAAGATGAGAGACCTAATCTTTACTACCCCATTGTAAATCCCAATACGGGCGAACAGATTTGGCCGAGTCCAGTGCGAGTATGGGCCTTCGACCGACTTTCACATGAAAGAAATGTGGCGGAAAACCTGCTTTGGTGGGGAAGAAGTGGAACGAATCCTGTCCCTCGATTAAAGAAATTCGCTGACAAAGTCAGAGAAGGTACCGTGCCTACAACTGTCTGGAGACATGAAGATGTAGGAAACAACCAAGCAGCTAAGCGTGAAGTAATGGCGTTCAATAGGGATGAGCCATTTGCAACCCCCAAGCCAGAAAGTCTCGTTCAACGCGTTCTCGAAATTGCCACCAATCCAGGCGACATTGTTCTCGACTCTTTTGCTGGTTCCGGTACCACAGGAGCCGTCGCCCACAAGATGGGCCGCCGCTGGATCATGGTGGAGCTGGGCGAGCACTGCCACACCCACATCATCCCGCGCCTGAAGAAGGTCATCGACGGCGAGGACGCGGGCGGCATCAGCAAGGCCGTCAGCTGGCAGGGCGGCGGCGGCTTCCGCTATTACCGCCTTGCCCCCACGCTGATCATCAACGACCGCTGGGGCAACCCGGTCATCAACCCGGACTACAACGCGGCAATGCTGGCCGAGGCGCTGGCCAAGCTGGAGGGCTTCACCTACGCGCCGTCGGAAACGCACTGGTGGCAGCACGGGCATTCCAGCGAGCGCGATTTCATTTTTGTGACCACGCAGAACCTGTCCGCCGAACAGTTGCAGGCGCTGGCCGACGAGGTGGGCACGGCGCGCAGCCTGTTGGTGTGCTGTTCGGCTTTCCGGGGGGTGACGGCGGCGCAGGCCGCCGAGCGCTGGCCCAACCTGACGCTGAAGAAGATCCCGAAGATGGTGCTGACCCGCTGCGAATGGGGCCATGACGACTACAGCCTGAACGTCGCCAATCTGCCGCTGGCGCAGCGTGAACAGGCCGAGCCCGCCGCCATGGACGGGAACCTCAAGAAGACCAGGGCCAGGACAGCGGCGCTCGCTCACGCCGGACAGGGCGGCCTATTCGAGGAGGAGGCATGAACATCGAACACCTGCTGGAGCGCATTCGCTTGGGCGAAGACTCCACCTTGGAACTGAAAAGAGTGGTTCTGCGTCCGGACGGCAAAGTCTCCGACCCGCACCCCGACGGGCTGTCGGATGAACTGGCGGCGATGGGCAACGCCGCCGGCGGCCTGTTGATTCTGGGTGTCGACGACAAGCGCCGGGAAGTGGTGGGCGTTCCGCCCGAACAACTCGACCGGCTGGAGGCGTGGCTGACGGCCATTTGCACCGACCGCATCAGACCGCCGCTCGACGTGGTGACGCGCCATCTGGCACTGCCCGATCACGCTGGCCAGCGGCGCCCGGTCATCGTGGTGGAGGTGCCCAAGAGCCTGTGGGTGCATCAAAGTGCCAACGGCTACTTCCGTCGCGTGGGACACGCCAAGCGGGAGCTGCCGCCGGATGCGCTGGCGCGCCTGTTCCAGCAACGCAGTCAGGCGCGCTTGATCCGCTTCGAGGAGCAGGAGGTTCCCGATTGCACCTTCGACGATCTCGACGCCTTGCTGCTGCGGCGCTTCGTCAAACCAGAAGAAGGCGACGCCACCGCCCAACTCGAACGCTTGCACCTCTTGCATCTGCGGGATGGGCGGTTTGTGCCGACTGTGGCTGGCGTGCTGCTCGGCACGCTGAATCCGGCACGCTGGCTGCGCAATGCCGAAATCATTGCCGTTGCGCACTCGGGCACGCAGAACAATCCCGACGATCAGATCGATGGGCTGGAAATTACCGGCCCGCTGGATCGGCAGATTTTCGATGCCCTGCATTTCGTCCGTCGCAACATGGTGACGGCGGCACGAAAGCGCCTGGGGCGCATCGACTATCCCCAATACCACCTGGATGCGGTCTTCGAGGCGATTGTCAACGCCGTGGCGCACCGAGACTACTCGCTGCACGGCCAACGGATTCGGCTGTTCATGTTTTCCGATCGCCTGGAAATTCATTCTCCCGGCGCCTTGCCGAACACCTTGTCCCTGGCATCCATGACGCGCCTGTCCGTGCCTCGCAACGAGATCCTGGCCAGTTTGCTCGCACGTTACTACCCGGTCGACGATCCGGCGCTGGGCAAACGCTTCCTGATGGACCGCCGTGGCTTCGGCGTTGAAATGATCCTGCGGGAAAGCGAGAAATTTTCCGGGAAGAAACCCTTGTATGAGGTCATCGACGATCTGGAGCTGTGTCTGACCATCTACGCCCAGGCCATGCCGGAGGGCACCGCATGAATGCCCATGTACTGAACACCATCAGCGGCCGGCTCTCGCTGCGACCGCCGCAAGCTGAATCCCTCGCCAGGTTGGGGCGTATGCTGCAAGCCGCGCCCGAACTGCTGGACCATGAGGGCGCCATCGAAGGGCGCAATCTCCCGGCAATTCTTGCAACGCTCAAGGCTGAACTCCCTACCTTGGAGGACTTCGAGCGCGAATTTCCATCGCTGTGCTTCGCGCTTGCCACGGGCGTGGGCAAGACGCGCCTGATGGGCGCCTTCATCGCCTACCTGCATCTGGCGCACGGCATCAACAACTTCTTCGTGCTGGCGCCCAACCTGACGATCTACAACAAGCTCATCACGGACTTCACGCGCAATACGCCGAAGTATGTGTTCAAGGGCATTGCCGAGTTCGCCCAGCAGCCGCCCTTGATCATCACCGGCGACAACTACGACCAGACCGGCGCGGCGGTGGATGAGCAGTCGATGGGCTTCGCCCACGACGTGCGCATCAACATCTTCAACATCGCCAAGATCAACTCCGAGGTGCGCGGCGGCAGGGAGCCACGTATCAAGCGCATGCGCGAGGTGCTGGGCGACAGCTACTTCAACCACTTGGCCAACCTGCCGGACCTGGTGCTGTTGATGGACGAGTCGCATCGCTACCGCGCGCAGGCCGGCATGCGGGCCATCAACGAGCTCAAGCCGCTGTTTGGCCTGGAGGTGACGGCCACCCCGTTCGTGGAGTCCGGCAAGGGGCCGGTACCGTTCAAGAACGTGGTGATGGACTATCCGCTGGCGCGGGCGATGGAGGACGGCTTCGTCAAGGAGCCTGCCGTGGTGACCCAGCGCAACTTCTCGGCATCGGCGCACGCGCCGGAAGACGTTGAGAAGATCAAGCTGGAGGACGGTGTACGGCTGCACGAAACCACCAAGGTGGAGTTGCTCACCTACGCCCGCGAGAACGGTGTGCCGGTGGTCAAGCCCTTCATGCTGGTGATTGCGCGCGATACCACGCACGCGGCGCAGCTCAAGGCACTGATCGAATCCGCGGCCTTCTACGCGGGCCGGTACGCGGGCAAGGTGATTCAGGTCGATTCCAGCCGCACCGGCGCGGAAGAGGAAGCGATGATCACCCGCCTTCTCGCCGTGGAGCGCGTGGATGAGCCGACCGAGATTGTCATCCACGTCAACATGCTCAAGGAGGGCTGGGACGTGACCAACCTCTACACCATCGTGCCGCTGCGCGCCGCCAATGCCCGCACCCTGATCGAGCAGTCCATCGGCCGCGGACTGCGCCTGCCCTACGGCCAGCGCACGGGCGTCGCGGCGGTGGATCGGCTGAACATCGTGGCGCACGACAAGTTCCAGGAGATCATCGACGAGGCCAACCGCGGCGACTCGCCGATTCGCCTGAAACAAGTGATCCTGGAAGCACCGGGCGCCGACGACAAGAAGGTGAGCGTACAGGTCGGCTCGGTCGCGATGACGCGCCTTGGCCTCTTCGGAGCGCCGACCATCACGACCCATCCAGTCAGTACCGTAACAACACCCGAACGTGCAGCACCTGCGCCAGTATTCACTACGGAGCGCGAGCGCCAAGCGGCGCGTGCGGTGATGGACGTGATCGGCAAGTACGAGCTCAGGCGAGACCTCGTGCCGACCAGCCATGCGCTGCTCAGCCCGGAGGTGCATTCGGCCATCCTGGCGGAAGTGGCCGAGCGGCTGAGGCCTGTCCAAGGTGACTTGCTGGCCGGGACGGACGATGGGGCGCCTGCGCTTGACCTGCTGGCTGTGGTGTCCAGGACCACCGAGATCGTCGTCCAGCACACCATAGACATTCCGCAAATTGCCGTGGTGCCGACGGGCGACGTCACCACCGGCTTCCATCCGTTCAAGCTGGGTTCGCTGCCCAATTTCCAGCCGGGTCAGCGCGAGATCGTAGGCCAGGTGCTACGCACCAATCATCAGTTCACCCTGAGCCGCGAGGCGGGCATCAGGGAGCAGCGCTTCGAGGACTACATCGTCAAGAAGCTGGTCGACTTCGACGACATCGACTACTTCACCCAGTCGGAGCTGCTCTACGACCTGGCCGGTCAGGCGGTAGCCCACTACCAGGCGCAGAACTACTCGGAAAACGAACTGCACGAGATCTTCGACACCCATGGCGCGGAGCTGGCCCGCCTGATCCGGGCCGAGATGATGGCTCACTTCTGGGAAGCGGCCACCGAGTACGAGGTACAGATCAGTCGCGGCTTCACAGAACTGAAGCCGTGCCACTACACGGCGGTCGAAGGACAGACGGCGCACAACTATCGTGAAACGGTGACCGAGCTGGGCAAGATCAAGCAGATGCTGTTCGGCGGCTTCGCGCGATGCCTGTATCCGCTGCAGAAGTTCGACTCGGATACCGAACGGCGCTTCGCCATCCTCCTGGAACGCGACGCCCTGAAGTGGTTCAAGCCCGCGAAAGGTCAATTCCGCATCTGCTACAGGCTGGGTGCCGAACAGCCGGAATACATCCCGGATTTCGTGGCCGAGACGGACACGGCCATCCTCATGGTGGAGACCAAGGCGCGCGGCGACATCAACCGCCAGGAAGTGCAGGCCAAGGCCGCGGCAGCCGTGCAATGGTGCAAGCACGCATCGGAATTCACGGCGAGCGTCGGCAGCAAACCGTGGAAGTATCTGCTGGTCCCTCACGACGAAATCCAGGAGGCCATGCGGCTGACGGACCTGCTCCGCCTTGAAGTGAAGGATTGACCGCCAGGCGACAGCGGAGATACCGGAACCAGCGGCCGGCTCGGGGTGTCTTCGGGACGGCCCCCATCATCCGGGAGCGGGGCAAGCGGTCATGGCAACGGGCAACGCCATGCGCCGGATGCGACCGTGCCCCGCGGATCGGCCCGCGGGCAGGCCGGCGCGGACCCTTCAGGTTGCCGTCACACACCTCGGACAGATCGCCATGAAAACGGTAGCAAACCTCATGATGGGCCTCGGCATGCTGATGCTGATCGGCTACGCCATCATCGGCTGGAAAAGCGGCGGCGGCTGGGTTCATTCACCCTTCGTGATGTTCCCGGCCGGCCTAGTCCTGGTGACCGGCGGAGCCATCGCCCGCTTTCTCCTGCCGCGGATGTAGGACTGCGCGGGCGGGGACTTTTCGCGGTCTCGCCGGTCTACCCGGGCGGGCAACGACAACCGGAGGACCCATGAAAAGACAACGTCAAGCCGCGCTGCTGCTGATGCTGGGCGGCGCCTGGCAAACCTGGGCGGCGACCGATCCATGTCCCGCGCTGCTGTCCTATTCGGCCGAGCCCTTGCAGGGCGGCGCGCCGGTCGATTTCTGCTCCGCCTATCGCGGCAAGGTGATCCTGGCCGTCAACACGGCCAGCCAGTGCGGCTACACGCCGCAGCTCAAGGGCCTGGAAACCCTCTACCAGACCTATCGCGCGCGCGGTCTGGTCGTGCTGGGCTTCCCGTCCGGCGACTTCAATCAGGAACACGACAACCCGGCGGATACCGCCCGCGTCGCCATCGGCGATTACGGCGTCACCTTTCCGCTGTTTGCCAGCAGCGCCGTATCCGGCGCCAGGGCCAACGGCTTCTTCAAGGCGCTGGAGCAGGCCTCGGGCAAGGCGCCGCAATGGAATTTCCAGAAATACCTGATCGACCGGAAGGGCAAGGTCGTGACGGTGTTCCCGGCACAGGTGGCACCGGATGACCTGCTGCTGCGCGGCGCCATCGAAGCGGCGCTGGCGGAGTGAACATCGCGCCTGCCGGCGTCGCCGGCGACCCTGTGGCAGCGCATGAGTAAGCTTGTTAAACCTTGCGCTGCCACGCCGGTCTGACGGTCCAGCCGTGTCAAGATGGGGATGACAGACCATGACGATTGCGTCGTCAGCGAATGTTGCCGAAACGGAAGCCTGGCTGCCGGTGGCCGATGACTGGCTGGCGCTGGCCGTGATCCTGATGCTCCTGCTCTGTGCCGGGGTGGAGGCCCGCATGCCCTACCTCCGGCCGGGCCTGAGGCTGGTCAAGGACTCCTATCTCACCAACCTGACCCTGTTCCTGTTCAACGACATCACCCTGTCGGTGCTGTCGATACCGGCCCTGTATCTGGTGGCCGAGCGGTTCTCCGACCATGGCGTCCTGAACCGGCTGCCCGATGCCTGGCCCAAGTACGTGCTGTCCTTCCTGCTCATGGACCTGGCCATGTACGGCTGGCACTGGCTGACGCACCAGGTGGACGGACTATGGCGGTTCCACCGGGTCCACCACAGCGACCCGACGCTGAACGTCACCACCGGCCTGCGCTTCCACGGGGTGGAACTGTGCCTGGAGGCGCTGGTGCGCATCCTGTTCATCGCCATCATCGGGGTCGGCGCCGGGGTGGTGCTGGTGATGCAGACGGTGATGGCCATCTTCGTCCTGTTCCACCACACCAACGTCACGTTCCCGCATGAACGCCGCTGGGGCTGGATCTTCATCGTCCCGCGCCTGCACCGGGTCCATCACTCGGTGCTCCGGGCCGAGCATGACAGCAACTATGGCGCGGTGTTCTCCTGGTGGGATCGGCTGTTCGGCACGCTCAGGGATCAGGAGCCCACGGCGATCGGGCTGGCGGATGCCGGTGTCATCAGCGTCCGCGAACTCCTCGGACAGTGGTCCCGCCTGTGGCGGCGGCCCGGCGAGGCGCTGGACTGGCTGCAGGGCGCCCTGATGCGGGGCAACTACCTGCTGCGGCCGGTCTATGCGCGCCAGCACGACAAGGGCGAGCGCGGCTGATGGCCTCGACCTCGCCGGAGCGACCCGCGATGGGCGCCGACCCCGCCGGCCTTGCCGCTGGCCGCCCGCTGAGGGCGGAACTGACGCGCGCGGAGGCGGCCAAGCTGCGGTTGCAGCGTGCCGCCTTCGTGGCGGCCTCCCTGCCAGCCCTGTGGCTGCTGGCGCGTTTCGCCCTGGATGCGCTGGGCGTGGATCCGGTGGCGACCCTGACGCGCAGCACCGGCATCTGGACCTTGAACTGTCTCATGCTGTGTCTGGCGGCGACCCCCGCCCGCCGGCACCTGGGGTGGCTGTGGCCGTTGCAGATCCGGCGGCTGCTGGGCCTGTTCGCGTTCTTCTACGGCAGCCTGCATGTGCTGGTCTACCTGGCTTTCGACCACAGCTTCGCGCTGGCCGAGATCGTCCTGGACGTGCTCAGGCGGCCCTACCTGACCGCGGGGCTGCTGGCCTACGCCATACTGGCGGCCCTGGCGGCGACCTCCACCCGGACCATGATCCGGCGACTGGGAAAGCACTGGAAACCCCTGCACCGCCTGATCTATCTGGCGGGCATCGCCGCGACCCTGCATTTCCTCTGGCTGGTCAAGCGCGACATCACCGAACCGGGCCTTTACATCCTGGTTCTCTGCGGCCTATTCATCCTGCGATTGAGCAGGCGACGCCGTCACGGCAGCCAGAGCCCATCGTCATTCCCGTGAGCATGCGTGCCCGGAGGTCACCATGAATAGCTTCACCCGGCACCTGTTCGCCAGACTCCATTGCCTGACGGCAGGGGCGGAACGATCGCTGGTCAATCGCCTCTGGGCGCTGGCCAGAGGCGCCGACCGGGCGGCGGACGAGGAGCTGGAGCGCGCCGCCGATGGCTTGGTGCAGACGCCGGCGCCGCCGGGAGAGTATCCCCGGGCGGCCTACGTCGCGACCCTGTGCAGCCTCAACAAGGAGCGACGCGCGCGGCGGTTCTTCAAGGGCCACCGGCATTGAGGCCACCGGAGCCGATGCTGGCCGGGCCGTGGTGAGCCGGCCAGCCGTCACGCTTCCGGCCACGCCCCCCATGTGCAGGAAAGCCGATCTGCCCAGCCGCCTCTGCGCCGCCTGCGGCCGCCCCTTCGCCTGGCGCAAGCGATGGGCGCGGGTATGGGCCGAGGTGCGCTACTGCTCGGAACGCTGCCGGCGCGCCAAGGGCCGCGGCAAGATGCCGGCCGCAACCGGGACGTCATGACCACGCTGCGGCTGATACTGGGGGACCAGCTCGACGCCGGCCATGGCTGGTATCGCGCACCCCGCGCCGACGTGGTGCATGTCCTGATGGAAATCCGCCAGGAAACCGACTACGTCCTGCACCATGCCCAGAAGATCCTCGCCATCTTCGCCGCCATGCGCGCATTCGCCCGGGAACTCCGGGACCGCGGCCACCGGGTCCATTACCTGGCCATCGACGATCCGCGCAACACCCAGTCCCTGACCCACAACCTCGACTGGCTGATCGTCCGCCACCGGGCCGCCCGCTTCGAGTATCAGGCCCCCGACGAATGGCGACTGGACGAACAGCTGCGGCGTCACGTGGAGGGGCTTGCCATCCCCGGCCGCATGGTCGACAGCGGGCACTTCCTCTCCGCCCGCGACACCGCGGCCCGCCTGTTCGAGGGGCGCCGGCAGTGGCTGATGGAGCATTTCTACCGGCACCAGCGCCAGCGCCACGGCCTGCTGCTGACGGCCAGCGGCCAGCCGCTGGGCGGCCGCTGGAATTACGATGCCGAGAACCGCAAGGCCTGGCCCGGCCAGCCCGCCGAGCCGGAGGACACCCGCGCCCGGCACGATCACGGCGCACTCTGGCGAACGATCGTCGCCGCCGGTGTCCGCAGTTTCGGCGAGCCGGCCGAGGGACAGCTGGCCTGGCCGCTCGACCGCCGGGAAGCCCTGACGCAGCTGGAGGCGTTCATCGACGCCGGGCTCCCGCATTTCGGCGATTACCAGGACGCGATGAGCGCCCGCGCCTGGCGGCTGTTCCATTCGCTGCTGTCCTTCGCCCTGAACGTCAAGCTGCTGAACCCGCGCGAGGTGGTGACGCGGGCCGAGCAGGCCTGCCACGAGGGCAGGGTGCCGCTGGCGGCGGCGGAGGGCTTCATCCGCCAGATACTGGGCTGGCGCGAGTATGTCCGCGGCGTCTACTGGGCGCGCATGCCGGGCTACGAGCACAGCAATGTCTTCGGCCACACCCGGCCGCTGCCCGCCTGGTTCTGGACCGGCGAGACGCGCATGCGCTGCCTGGCCCACGCCATCGGCCAATCGCTGGCGCAGGCCTACGCCCACCATATCCAGCGCCTGATGGTCATCGGCAACTTCGCGCTGCTGGCCGGCCTCGACCCCATGGCCGTGCACCGCTGGTATCTGGGCGTCTACATCGACGCCTTCGAATGGGTGGAGCTGCCCAACACGCTCGGCATGAGCCAGTACGCCGATGGCGGGCTGCTGGCCACCAAGCCCTACGTCTCCAGCGCCGCCTACATCCACCGGATGAGCGATTACTGCAAGGGCTGCCACTACGACCGCAAGGCGCGGACAGATGAGCGCGCCTGCCCGTTCAACGCCCTCTACTGGGATTTCTTCGCCCGGCATGCCGACCGGCTGGCGGGCAATCCCCGGCTGGGGCTGGTCTACCGGCAACTGGGGCAGATGCGCGCGGAAGACCGCCGGGCGCTGGGCATTCGCGCGGAACAGCTGCTGAACAGCCTGGATGCGCTGTGAGCGCGGCCCATCCAGGCGAGACGCGCCGGAGTCGCCTTCAGTAACTCCGGTAGGGCAGGAACTTGCCGGACAGGGAGATGTTCACCCGATCGCCGTTCGGGTCCGGCTCGCGCCGGATGTCCATCCTGAAATCGATGGCGCTCATGATCCCGTCGCCGAACTCTTCGTGAATCAGTGCCTTGATGGTGGCGCCATATACGCTGATCAGCTCATGGAACCGATAGACCAGAGGATCATTGGGCACCGCCGATAGCGACGCCCCTCGGCAGGGCGGCACCGTCAACCAGCGCTGCTCCTCTTCGGTCAGGTCGAACAGCGTTCCCACCACGCCTGCCTGCTCCCGGGTGAGCGTCATCTGTCCCAGGCAGGCGGCCGTGACCCATTCCTTGCTCTGTCCGACTTGCGCGGCGACATCGGCCCACTTCAGGCCACGGGCGATCTTGGCGGCGATGATCCTTTCGGTAACGTCATTTCGGTTCATGTTGATGCTCCTGGAATAAGGATTAGGGGCGAGAGGATCGGCAACCGCTGGCCGGCCTCCCGCCTGATGCGCGGTCTCAGCCCGCCGTCGTCTTCCTGAACCTGGCGGCTTCTGCCGATCCCCCCGTGGCGTTGCCCTTGCTGTAGGAATGTGCGCCCACCCCGGCCAGTTGCCCGCCCTGGACGATCAGGTACTCGTCACGAATCGGCCGGCCTTCGAAGTAGCATTCCAGAATCTCGCGGGTACCGGCCGCATAGCGCGTTTGCGCCGACAGGCTGGTGCCGGAAATGTGCGGGGTCATGCCATGGTTCGGCATGGTCCGCCAGGGATGGTCATTTGGCGCCGGCTGCGGGAACCAGACATCGCCGGCGTAGCCGGCCAGTTGGCCGCTTTCCAGGGCGCGGACGATGGCGTCGCGGTCGCACAGCTTGCCGCGCGCGGTGTTGATCAGGTAAGCGCCGCGCTTGAAGTGCTTCAGCGTCTGATCGTTGATCATGTGCTCGGTTTCCGGGTGCAACGGGCAGTTCAGCGTCACCACGTCGCAGACACTGGCCAGGCTTTCCAGGCTGCTGTGATAGGTCAGGTTCAACTCCTGTTCCACCGCTTCCGGCAGGCGGTGCCTGTCCAGGTAATGCAGCTTGACGTCGAAGGGCTTCAGCAGGCGCAGCACACGCAGGCCGATCCGCCCCGCCGCCACCGTGCCGACGCTCATGGCTTCCAGGTCATAGGAGCGCGCAACGCAATCGGCGATGTTCCAGCCGCCCTTGAGCACCCAGTGGTGGGACGGGATGAAGTTGCGCACCAGCGCCAGGATCGACATGACGACGTGCTCGGCGACGCTGTTGCTGTTGCAGTAGGTGACCTCGGCAACCGTGATGCCGCGCTCCATCGCCGCCTGCAAATCGGTATGGTCGGAGCCGATGCCGGCGGTGACGATCAGCTTCAGGTTCTTGGCGTTGGCGATGCGTTCGGCGGTCATGTAGGCCGGCCAGAACGGCTGCGAGATGACGATTTCGGCGTCATGCAGCTCGCGGTCGAGCACGCTGCCGTCACCGTCCTTGCTGGAGGTGACGACCAGCTGGTGGCCGTTGGCTTCCAGGTATTGGCGCAGGCCCAGCTCACCGGACACGCTGCCCAGCAGGGTGCCCGGCCTGAAATCGATTGCCCTGGGGGTCGGCAGGGTCTGGCCGTCCGGATAACGCTCCGGCTGCGGACAGTCGTCCCGCGCATAGGTTGTCGGGTAACCATCGACGGGATCGTCGTACAGCACACATACGATTTTTGCCATGTTCTCCACCTTAGGAATGGTTGCGTAACGGGTGGGTCCACCGGTGTCCCGGCCGAACCCGGCGAGTACCTGGCCAGGTGGTCGGCATTGTCGGGCTTGTGCAGTGGCGCGGCTAATCGTTTGTAGGCATTGGCTGATCCATGGCGTTTATCAGGGCATCCAGCCGCGCCTGCAGATTCAGCCCGGCCGCGATGTTCCAGACAGCTGCCGGCACCGCCGGCAGTTGGTCCTGAATCCGCGAGATGAGACCGACGGGACGGGACAGCTCGGGCTTCAGGGGAATGGCCGTGACCTCCTGGCGCATTTCGAACAGGCTCAGGAGACTGTGAGGTACCACGCTGTACAGCCCGGCGCAGCGGACATGGGCATAGAGGGCAAACACGGCATCGGTTTCCAGCATGACCCGTGGGGTCACGCCGGCCTCGCGGAAGGCCGCGTCGATGAGGTGACGACTCTGCATGTTGGGCGTCAGCAGGCAGAGCGGCAAGCCGGCAATGTCCACCCAGCCGGCTTCGCCAGCGGCCAGGGCCGGATCGGGATGGCGGGCCAGCAGCACATACCGCTCCCGGTACAACGGCAGGGTGCGGAAACCCTTGAGCCGGGGGTCCTCGAGGTAGGTCAGGCCGAGATCCAGCTCGAACCGGTCGAGCTGGCGAATCAGATCCTCGGCGCACAGCGATAGCAACTGGATGGTGACCCCCGGACATTGCGCCTGGCAGGGCTCGGTGAGCTGGGGCGTCACCGCCAGGGTGGTCGGGATCGCACCGAGGCGCAGGGTGCCGGTGAGTTGCTGAGCGCACAGTGCGGCCTCCTGGCGCATGCCCTCCCAGTCGCGGGCCAGCCGCCGGGCCCATTGCAGGAGGCGCTCGCCTTCCGGGGTGAATCCCTGGAAGCGCTGACCACGCCGGACCAGGGTCACGCCCAGCTCCTCCTCCAGATGTTGGATGGCCGTCGACAGGGCCGGCTGGGAAACATGGCAGGCCTCCGCCGCGCGGCCGAAATGGCCAAGTTTCGCCAGGGCGAGCAGGTAGTGAACCTGACGGATGAACATAGGACCGCTCAGGGGAGTGGACGGATCGGCGACGCATCCCGACGCCAACCCGAGCGCCGCCGTCCGCGCATGCCCGCGCTCTCAGAATCCGTAGCCGTAGGCGCCGATGATGGCGCGGGACTTGTCGCGCCTGAGGTAATCCATCAGCGCCCCGGCGGCGATCTTACCCTCGCCCTTGCCAAGCACGACGGCATCCTGCCTGATCGGCGGGTAGAGCGCCGGATCGACGATCCAGCCGGAACCGGGGCCGATCCTGCCGTCCTTGAACACCTGCGAGAGGGCGACAAAGCCCAGCTCGGCATTGCCGCTTTGCACGAACTGGAAGGTCTGGGCGATGTTTTCCCCCTGCACCAGCCTGGGCGCCAGCGCCTGGCCGAGGCCGAGCCTGTCGAGAACCTGGATGGCCGCCGCGCCATACGGGGCAAGTCTCGGGTTGGCGATGGCCAGGTGCCTGAACGTGCCCGTGCGGAGCACCTTGCCCTGCTCGTCGACGACGCCGGGCCTGGCGCTCCACAGGACCAGCTTGCCAATGGCATAGGTGAACCGGCTGCCGGCCACGGCATGCCCTTCGGCGATCAGCCTGGCCGGCGTCCCGGCATCCGCGGACAGGAGGATTTCGAATGGCGCGCCATGGCGTATCTGGGCATAGAACGTCCCGGTGGCGCCAAAGGTCAGCACTGCCTTGTGGCCGGTATCCGCCTCGAAGGCCCTGGCAATCGCCTGCATGGGGGCGGTGAAGTTGGCGGCCACGGCCACCAGCACCTCGTCGGCGTGGGTCCCTGGCGCGGCCATGCCGATCATCAGCATCAGCGCCAGCCGCCAAATTGCCGGTCTACTCATGGGTTCAGCTCCTGTTCAGGGGTGGGGGAGAAACGAGGCGTGGCGGGCGTGCCGGCTGGCGGCACCTCTGCCTTGCCGCACGCCAGCACGGCGGCAAAGCAGCATTATGTACATCATCTTATAGGGACATGACAATCCTCCGGCATCGGCCATCGCCGGGCCGCGTGCCGCTGCCAGCCGCCGGCCCGACGTGACCAGGCGCCTGATAAAGGCCACACCATTTGCGGTCAAGACCCGGACTGGCCTCGTTGCCAGACAACCGCCCGCGACTCTCGGTTTGACCTTGAAGCACGATATGGCGTAGCGTTTATATCGATCTGGATTCCGCTACCGCTTCCTACGTTTCAGAGGTACCACGATGCGCATACCCGCTGGCCACCGACTCCCGGCACTGGCCATTGCCGCCACACTCCATGCGCCGGCCGGCCTGGCGCTCACGCCCGGCACGCCGGCGGACATCACCCTGCATGTCGCCGGTTCGACCATCCAGGACAACAACCTGGTCAAGGTGCTGGGCATGATCTGCCAGCCGGGCACGCTGGACCAGTTCCGCGATGCCGATCCGGTGGGCAAGGGAACCTACTGGCGGGCCTTCTTCTGCCAGATCGACGCGACGAAAGTGCCCGGCCTGACGTTGACCAACCCCCGGCTGCTGATCCTCAAGCGCAATCGCAGCGGCGCCATCACCGGCGTCTATCCGCTGCTGGAAACCGGCAAGGGCGTGAACTTCATGGGTATCGACCATCGCCAGGACGGCACGCCGCAGTGCACCCAGACCGCCGCGGGCGCCACCTGGAGCTGCCGTACCGACCGGCCCGGCGACGTGTTTCCGGCCACGCCTGACCTCGGCGTGCTGGACACCGATCCCCAGGCGTTTCGTGGCCCGAACTACAACCCGACCATCGATGGTGTCCGCTTCAACCTGCCCACGCCGGCGGCCATTGCGGACCAGTTGCAGGTGATGAATGCCGGTGGCGTACTGCAGAACACCCCGGTCACCCTGGGTCTGCGCGATGCGCTGCAGGAAGCGCAGGTGGCCCAGGGTCGCCTGGACCCGGCCTGCCTGACCGACAGTGAGCGCCGCGATGGCATCGACTGCATGCCCTCCCTGAGCAAGAGCCTGCTCGCCAGCCTGTTTGCCGGACGCATCGCCCGCTGGAGCGACGTGCAGGTGGATGTCACGGCCAGCGGCGCCAGCAGCCCGAGCGCAAAACCGCTGACCGATTTCAACAAGGCCTCGCTGACCTCCGATCTGGTGCACATCTGCCGGCGCAACCTGGGCGCCAGCACCCAGGCGGCCGTGAATGCCTATTTCCTCAACACGCCCTGCGCGGCGACCGGCAGCCTGCCGGTGGATATCAGCAATCCGGTGTCCGGACCGGTCGTCGTCTCGCCGCCACAGGTCACGGCGGAGGAAATCTGTCTGGCCGACTTCAACGACGGCACCAACCTGGGCACCTTCAACCCGGCGGTCAACAGGGCCTGGGCGGTCGGCATGCTGACGACGGAGCGCAACACGAACCTGCAGCTGAACTACCGCTACATCCGCATCGACGGTGCCGCCCCGACGCTGGAAGAAGTCGCCGCCGGCCGCTATGCATATTTCACCGAGGCCGCCTACGTCTGGCGCAAACAGGACCCGCAACCGACCGGCGACACGCTGACCCTGATCCGCAAGCTGGCGACCGAGGCCACCACGCCGACGCAGTTTGCCCAGCTCAACAGCACCATCGCCCATCGCTGGGGACAGGGCAGCTTCATCGCCACCAGCGGCCAGGGCTATACGCCTGCCGCCCCCTTCAACGCCAACTACCCCGTCACGGCCTACACCCATGCCCCGGATGGGGGGCTGGACAACTGCATCCCGCCGCAGACGCGCGCGGGCCATGTCAGCAATTTCTAGGCGGGCAGTTCCATGAACCACATGAACCAGATCCGACGCCCACCCGCACGGGCCGTGTCCGGCAGGCGACGGCCCTTCCGCCTCCGGTCGATGGCGCTCGGCTGTGTCCTCGCCGTCGCGACCCCGGCCTGGGCGCTGAACCATGACGGCAGCAACGGCGGTCCCTCGTCCCTGTTCCTGTCCGTCCTCGACCCCCTCACCCAGACCAGCTATTACCGCGACCTGCAGGTCACCTACCGGCAGTTCCTGGACAACCCCGCGCTGACGCTCGACCTGGCCGGCGACAGCCGGTTTGCCGACTTGCTCGGCAAGGATGGCCTGCTGTTCAACATCGCCGCCTTTCACCGGCTGTCGGCCGACGGCGCCAACCTGTCGTCCTGGGGCTATCTCCTGACCCACACCGGCTCGCGCGCCGACCTTGCCGGGGACTTCGTGTCGATCGATGCCGTCCGTCAACGCATGCAGATCTATGCCAGCCAGCTGACGGATACCGCCGGCACCTTTCATGCCGGCGAGGCGGGCTATTTCGACGGCGACAACTGGGGCGCCAGCCTCGGCGGGCTGGTCGGCGGGAGCACGGTCGGCCACCCCGGACAGCCGGTTGCCTTTTACCGCGTCAACAACAACACCGGCGATGTTGCCGGTGGCCGCGTCGAGCAGCTCGGCAGCTGGCTGCTGACCCGGGACGGCAAGCTGAGCTTCGATCGCACGGCCAGCGGCAACCTGCCACCCCAGGCTGACATCGCCGGTCCCGGCGCCGCCCGCGTCGGCGAGACGGTCATCCTGGACGGCAGCGGCAGCCGCGACCAGGACCAGGGCCCCGAGCCCCTGCGCCATGCCTGGATCCGGCTGTCCGGCCCACTGGCCACGCTGGAAAACCCGCAAAGTCCCAAGGCCGGCTTCACCCCCGCGCAACCGGGCCGCTACCGCTTCCGCCTGACCGTCGGCGACGGGGAGGCGAACGCCTCCGCCACGCTGGACATCGCGGTCGAGGCCGCCGCCAATCAGGCGCCGGTCGTGCAGCTGGAAACCCGCCTGAGCGGGCGGGTCGGCCAGCGGGTGACGCTGGACGGCAGCCGGAGCTACGACCCCGACAACGTGCCGGGTCCGCTGCGCTTCCAGTGGACGCCATCCGGCGGCCCGGCCACGACCCTGGCCGGGGCTGAGAGCGCGCAGGCATCGTTCACGCCGGATCTGCCGGGCGATTACCGCTTCGGCCTGACGGTCTCGGACGGCGAGCTGAGCAGCCAGGGCTGGGTCGACGTCGCGATCGCCGGGCCAGACATCCTGACGCTACGGGCGCCTGGCGAGTGGGTCGTCGGCGTTGCGCAACGCATCGCCTGGACAACCCGGGACGTGGCGCCGAAACGCGCGGTGCGCTTGCAGTATTCGCGGGACGGGGTGAACTTCAAGACCCTGGGCAGCGTCGCCGCCGGCAAGGGTGGATTCCGCTGGAAGCCGAAGCAGGCGCAGGCGAGCGAAACCGGTGTGCTGCGCGCCTGCGTCAAGCCCAGAAGCGCATCGGCCTGGGCCTGCGACGACGCCCGCATCGTGGTGCGCAGGCCCTAGCCCGTCACCGGCATCCGGTCACGCCGGTCATCCCGGCGTTGCCGGCCACCCTGCCCTTGCGGGGTGGCCACCCGCCTGGTCCCCAGCCTGAGCGTGCCGGGCGCGCGCCAGCGGCCGCGGTCGGCCTCACCCGCAGCCGGGCTTGCCTTCCTTGATGTCGGCCACGCCGCATTCGCCGAAGCCGAGGATATCGACCTGCAGCGGGTTGAGGCGGGCCGCGTTCTCGGCCATCCGCTGCGCCAGATCGTTCTTCTCGTTGGCCTGATTGACGTCGTTGTTGACCGCGTCCTCGGCGGTGGCGGTGGCCGTGTTGGTGGCCGAGGAGGCGGCCGCCGCCGCGCCGGCCGGAGCCACGGGCACGGCGACGTTGGCGCTGGGCACGCCGGTCGCGCTGCCGCCGACGTCGATGTTGCTGGCGCCGATCACCGCCGTGGCGGCGATGGTGATGTTGGAGCCGCCGATGCCCGCCTCGCCGGCATCAACAATGCCCTTGGGCGCCGCCAGGAAGACGTCGCCGGGACGGCCGACGGTGCTGGCGGCGGTACGGATGCCGGAACCCGACACCACCGGCGGGAACTCGATCTTGAGGTTGCCCTGCTCGTCGAAGGTGACGATGGGCGGCGGCGCGGCGATGGCCGCCTTGGCGCCGCGACCGGCATCGATGTTGCCGTTCGACGACCACAGCGTGATGTCGCCGCCATCCATGGCGAACACACGTGACTGGTTGACCTGGAAGTCACCGTTCACCAGACCGTTCACGGCGCCCTCGCGCTGGGCGACGATGCCCAGCTGGCTGGCCGGCTTGGAACCGGCGAAGGCCACGGCGAGACCGGCGTTGACCAGCCCACCCGGCACCACCAGGTTGATGTCGCCGCCGTCGATCGTGTGCACCTTGCTGAAGAACAGCTTGAGATCGCCGGCATAGGCCGAGCCCGGCTTGCCGGCGCCCGGGAACATCGCCTCGATCGCCGCGTAACCCGGCGCGTAGTCCGCCACCTTGCCGCTGCGCGCGGCCGCCGCCGAGGCGTCGCGGATCTCGCGGAACAGCACCGCCAGCAGGAACTCGCGCCGGTCCGCCTCCGGCAGGTTGCGGTAGGCCGTGGCCGCCGCAGTGGCGTCGAGATCGGCCTCGCCCAGGCGGGTCTGCATATAGCGGGTCAGGTCCGCCGCGTACTTGGGGCTGAGCGGATCGTACTGGCGGGCGAAGTCGTCGTAGCGGGCGCCTTGCTGCCCCAGGCCCGCCAGGATGGAGACCGACGCCCCGCGCTCGGCCAGGGCGCTGTTGTTGGTGTTGCCGATGGTGTAGATGCCCTCGGACGCGCCCAGATCGATGGTGCGGCCGGCCGTGACCCACAGCTGGCCCGGCCCCGCAAGGCGGATCTCGCGCGTCAGGTTGACCAGGTTGCCCTGGGCGTTGCGCGGCGAGGTGAACTGGATGTCGCGCCCGGCGGCGATGCTGGACAGCGCGTAATCCGCATGCTGGATCTGGAAGCTGACGTCCAGCAGATCCTTGCCGGCCTGCACGTTGGCCGCTTCCGCCAGCGAGAACAGCAGCGGATCGCTGGAGCGGATGCTGCCGCCGGCCCAGAGGGTGGCCGGAATCGTGTCGCCGCGATGGATCGGCGTGCGGGCATGGATCAGGTTGGCGTCGCCGAACGGCTGCAGGCGCTGGAAGGCATCCTCCCAGCTGGTGGCCGGGCTGGCCACGCTGGGCAGCAGGGTCGGGTCGGCGTCCGACTGGGTGATGTTGACGTTGTTGCCATTGCGGCCGGTGGTGATGTCGCCGCCGGCCAGCAGGCTGAAGTCCGCCTTCGCCGAGGGATAGGTGACGAAGGACTGGCCAAAGACGATATCGCCCTGCAGGGCGGCGACGTTCAGGCTGGCCGGGTAGACCGTCAGCGCCTCCTGCGACACGCCCGGGAACTTGATCTGGCTGGCCGCTGGCCGCCGCGCGTTGACCGCGTCGATCAGCCCGGCAATGTCGTTCTGCAGGGTCACGTCACCGGACAGCGCCTGCAGTTCGATGCCGCTGTCGGCGCCGTAGGTGAAGAAGTAGTTGCGGCTGCGGGCGTCGTGCAGCACGGTCGGATTGATGGCGGCGCCGAGCTCGATGCCATCGCCCGCCTTCAGCGCGAAGCGCGAGTCGCCCAGAGCGAGCACCGTGCCGATGCCGTTGTTGGCCGCGGACGCACGGATCGCGCCGGCCGCGGCGATCTCCGCGTCGCCGCGGCCGCTGTAGAAGGTGCCGCCGACCACATCGCCGCCGGCCGCGACCTTGAGATGGCCGCCACCCTGGACCTCGACCACATTGGTCCTGAAGTTCGCCTCCGAGCCGCGGCCCGTGTTCTCGGCCTCGCCGATCTGCTTGCCGGTGGTGGGCAGGACCACGGAAAGATCGCGGACGTCGCGACCGGCCTCGACGACCACGTCGCCGCCCCCCAGCGCGCCGACATTCTGGTTGAAGCTGGACAGCGGCCGCGTGGTGCCCAGCGGGCCGCCGATGCCGATCGACCAGGCGGTCGGCGTCTCGCCCTCGTGGTTGGCATCCTGGCTCCAGTTGCCGACCCGCGCGAACCAGCCGTCGAAGAACTGCCCGGTCAGTGCGCCGACCACGTCGCGGCCGGCCTGGATGCGGATGTCGCCACCCTCGACCGGGTATTCGCCGAAGAAGTTGTAGGCCACGAAACCGTTGTTGAAGCTGCCGTAGCGGTTGTTCTGGGTGGTGCGCCCGGCCGTGTAGATGGCCGCGCTGGCGTCGCTCAGCACCAGGTCGCGGCCGGCGGCGATGTCGATGTCGCCCGTGCCGGTCCTGACCAGAGCGTTCCGGCCCACGACCACGTCGCCGCCGGCCGCCAGCCGGTAGCTCCAGGAGGCGCCGGTCTGCAACTGGTCGCGCACCGGCATCACGGCATCCGGACCGAGGATGCCGGTGAGATCGATGCCGTTGTCCGCGTCGCGGAAGCCGTCGCTCAGCTCGCCGCGAATGGCCAGATTGCCGCCGGCATTCAGGCTCAGCACCCCGGCCCGGCCGCCATAGCGCCAGTCGGCCAGATCCCAGCCGGCGGTATCGAGGGCAAGATCGCCACGGCTGCGGATCTCCAGCCCCGCCAGCAGGCCGCCCGGCAGGCCGAGGCGCGCCTCGATCGTTTCCGCATGGGTCATGTAGTCAGCGGTCTCGGCCTTCCAGCCGGCGATGTCCTCGGCGGTGACGGTGCCTTCCCGTTCGTGCAGCCGCACCGCCTCGACCGTGGTGTCGCGCGAGCCGGTGATGGCCGCCTGCAGATTGCCGCTGACAGCCACATCGTCGCCGGCGCGGTCGGCCCGCAGCCGGACTTCGCCGTTGCTGCCGCCGGCCTGGTCACGGACATCGACGCGGGCCCCGCTGGCCAGCTCGATGCCGGATTGGCCATCGCCATCCTGATCCACCGCGCCGAGCCAGACCCGGCCGCCCCGGTCAACCGTGCCGTGCGCCGAGAGGCCCGCCCGCTCGCCCAGCGCCAGCTGGTCGGCCGCTGTCAGGCGCACCGTGGCGCCGGCTCCGGCGGCAGCAATGTCGCCATCGATGCGGATGCCGCCGCGGTCGGCCGCGATGGCCACCAACCGCGCCGCCAGGCTGTCGCCGGCGGCCAGGCGCCAGTCCCCGTCACGGGCGCGGAACGCCAGCTCGTCGGTGAAGCCGGCCGACTTCAGGCCGGCACCGAGGGCACCGAGATCGCCTACCGACGCGGCATTGCCGACATCCAGCAGGAAGCGTCCGCCGGCCTGCTTGCCGGCGGCGGCCAGTGCGCCGTCCAGCGAGAGATTGCCCGCCGGCACGGCGACGCTCAGGGTGCCGCCACGGTAGCCGCCCAGAGCCAGCCGGGCGCCCGACGCCACGGCGATGTTGCCGGCCTCGGCGGCCAGCTCGATGGTGCCGCCGTCGGTGTCGATGACGGTATTGCCGAACCGGGCGCTGCGCCCGGCGACATCGATGCGGGCATCGCCGGTCAGCACCAGATCGCCACGCAGCGCGTCCAGCTTGACCCCGCCGGAGGCCAGGCCGATGTTGCCGGCATGGCGGATGCTGTCAGCGGTGATGGCCAGCCGCGCGCCCAGCGCCGGGTTGGCCGGTGCCTGCGCGGTGCCGTTGCCGGCGATGGTGACGGCATGGCCGCTGGCGTCGATGGCGGTATTGGCGCCCTTGCCGCCGGTGACCAGCGGCGCCCGCAGGCTCAGATCGGCGGCCACCCCGAGGCTGCCGGCGCGGTCGCCGGCAATGGCTTCGCTGGCCGCGAGGTCGACGTTGGCGAAGCCGCCGATGGCATAGCGGCCCTCGCCGAGGGTGAGGTTCCTGGCGCTCAGCCGCAGGTTGCCGCTGCCGTTGCCGCTGCGGCTGGCGACCGCGCCCGCTTGGTTGTCGATGCGCAGGGTATCCGCCGCGCTCAGGCTGGCCTCCCGGCCGGCATTGTCGAAGCCGAGCAGAGCGGCCGTGCGCAGGGTCAGCCGGTTGGCCTTGACGGCGGCGGCGCCGAACAGGCTGATGTCGCTGCCGCTGCTCAGGACCAGCTCGTCGGCCTTGAGCCCGTCGAGCCGGGCCTGGTCGAGGATCAGGCCGCTGGCGCTGGCATCCACCTCGCCCAGGCTGATGCGGCGCGCGCCCAGCGCGACCGAGCCGCCGTCGGTGGCCAGGGTGCCGTCGATGCGATTGTCGGCCGAGGCGTCCAGCATCAGGGCGCCCGTGGACGCGACGGTGGCGCCGGCCTCAATCTGGATGGAACCGGAACGGCCCTCGGCACCCTCGCGCCGCAAATCCACCTGCCGATCCCCCGATACCCGCAGGAAGGCGGCATCGCCCTGCACACGGTAGACCGGCCGGTCGCCGCCGGCGTCGCTCCCGCCACCGGCCGCGGTGATGCCGGCGCCCTGCGCCAGCGAGATGTCCTGCCGGGCGGAGAGGATGTATTCCTGCCCGAACAGCTGCGCGTCACGCCCCAGCTGGATGCTGTTGGCGCTCACCGTGAGATCGACGCCATCGTCGCGGCTGCTGCGGAGCCCGCCCAGCGAGATGCTGGCGACATTGAGGGCGTTGAGCTGCTCGGCGATCAGCTGCACCGTGCCGCCGGCCGTCTGCGCGGCCTGCGACTGGGCGACGACGGCGATGTTGTCGGCGGCGATATCCAGCCGCCCGCCGCGGCCACCCCTGGTGGTGGCGGCATCGATGGCGCCATCCAGGTTCAGGCCGCTGCCGGCGGCGATCTGGATGGCGCCCGCATCCTGCGGCAGGTAGGGCGTGGCGTGCCCCAGCTCCCTGGCCTTGTCGGCGTAGAAGCGGTTGGCGCGGTAATCGGCATACTCGGCCCGGGCGCGGACGGCGGCGCCTGTCTCCACCGCCCAGCCGCTCCAGCGCGGCGCACGGATATCGGTGCCGGCCACCGTCCGGTAGCCGGCGACGATGGTGGCGCCGTTGCTGTCCTGCTGCCGCATGCCGGGCAGGAGATCCTGGGTTCCGGCCGCCGGCGTCACCAGATAGGCGCCGGGCAGCAGGGCGTAGTGGGCCGGCAGCAGGATGTACTGGCCGGCCTTCAGGCCGCCGCCGCCGGACAGGTACAGGCTGTCGCCGATCTTGAGACCGCTGGTGGGCAATTCCAGGGGATCGACCGGCGCGGCGTTGCCGGTGTAGTCCGGCAGGATGGCAAAGGAGCCCCGGTAGCCCTGGCTGGACGGATCGAGCACATCGAAGGAGCCACCCGGCCCCGGCACATGCTCGAAGGCGTAGAGATCGCCGCCGCCGGCGGTGTCGATCACCGAGCCCATGGCGATGTCGATGACGTCGCCCTTCAGCGACAGCCGCTTCTCGGGCGGGGTGGCGAAAATCAGGTTCTGCTGCCCCAGCGGGTAGACCCAGTCCAGCCCGCCCTGGCTGCGGCCGAAGGGCAGCACCTTGCCGCCGGCCGAATTGGAGGTGATGCTGCCGGCCGCGAGTTGCAGCTTGTTGCCGGCATCCAGCCGGATTTCGCCGATCGGCGCCCGCAGGGTCCCGCCCTGGACGATGTTCGGCGCCGCCAGCGTCAGCTTGCCGGCCACCGACAGCGGCGTGTCCCCGGCCTTGCCGTTCTGCGTCACGCTGAGGGTACCGAGCGGATTGTTCCGGATGGACACCTTGAAGTCGCTGAGCGTGGTCGGATAGATCTGCCGCGCCGCCAGGGTCAGGTCGCCGGCGCTGGTGAACTCGCCGAGGAAGTCGCGCTGCTGCTGGCTGGTGCGGACACCGGTCAGGCGCAGGTCGCCGCGGCTGTTGAGATAGGCGCTGTCGAACCCCTGCAGGGCCATGGCGCCAGTCAGGTCGATCAGGCCGGCGTCGACCCACAGGTTGCCGCCGCCCTGGCTGGGGTTGAGGGCGCCGGGCCGGGTCTGGGTGGAGCCCAGCGACACCTGCGGGGCGCTCAGGGACACCTGCCCCGTCGAGGCGCCGCTGGCCGGCCGGAAGGCCAGCGCCGGCGCATCCAGGTTCAGGCTGCGCTGGGCCGCGAGGCTCAGGTCACCGATGATGTCGATGCGGTCGGGCGAGCGGAAGGTGACCGTCGAGAAGCCGCCGGCATCGATCTGGTCGGCCGAGACCCGTGCCTGGCCGAACTGGTTCTGGGGAATGTTGCCGCCCTGCTGCGGCGGCAACTGTTCGAAGCTCGGGCTCTGGGTGATGGCGATGACGCTGGGTACGCGCGGGAACGGCTGGCCGCTGCCGGCCTGGTCGGGTTCGTTGCGGGTGAAGGGATTGAGCGCCAGCGTCAATTCGCCGCCGGCCGCGTTGCGGCTGCCGCCGCTGGCCCGGAAGTCGCCGAACAGCTGCATGCCCTCGGCGGCCTGCAGGTCGATGCTGCCGGCGTCGGACGCCACCTGCCGGCGCTCCGTCACCCGCGACTGGTTGACGACCCGGCCGGGGATATCCAGCCAGTCCGAGGTGCCGGCGACATCCAGCGTCGACCCGGCATCGGCGACGATGAAACCACGGTCGGCGTGCAGGCGAATCCTGCCGCCCTGCAGCACCTCGCCCTGGTAGCGGCGCTGGGCGTCCTGGTAGGTGAGGCTGGCGCCGCTGGCGTCGAGCCTGGCGCCATAGCCCAGCCAGATGCCCTGATTGGCGAGGAAACCCGGATCGGTCAGGGCCGGCGGTACGGTTTGCAGGTCGATGTCGCCGGCGCGCGCCGACAGCGTCCCGTTCACCCGGATGCTGCCATCCGAGCGGATGCCGATCCTGCCGCCGGCATCGGTGCGCAGGGTGGCGCCATCGCCGATGCTGACCGCCGCGTCCTTGCCGCCGAAACCGACCGTCTGCGAGAGCACCAGCGACAGGGAGCCCGCCGGGCGGGATTGCACCGGCAGCGTGGCGATCTGGCTGAAGTCGGCCAGGTTCTCGCCGGTGACCTTGCTCACGGCGCCGGGGTCCAGGATCCGGTTCTGCACGGTGACGGCAATGTCGGCGCCGCTGCCGACGCTGACGCCGGACTTGTTGGACGCCACCGTGTACGCGGCGAAGCCGCCGCGACCGAAGAAGGCGTTGCTCAGGAACAGGGGCACCGGCCCGCCGTCGACGAACAGGGTGTCGTCGACGCCCAGCACCGCCTGGTCGGAGGTCAGCGACAGCGATCCGCCGCGACCGCCGACCACGGCATAGCCCATCAGGTTGCCGGCCAGCGCGAGGTCGGAGCCGCCGACCGCCGCCGCTTCGAGGGCGATGCTGCCGGCGTTGCCGGCCTTGATCGTGCCGTCGGTCCGGCGGTTGGCGCCGCCGCTGACATCGATGCGGCTGCCGGCCGCCACCGTCACGTCGCCTTCCGCCCTGACCGCGACGCTGCCGCCGTCGATGCGCAGCGGCCGGCCATCGTAGCGATTGACGCCGCTGGAGGCGGCCGGCCGGTCGTTGTTCCAGCCGCCGCTGGTGTCGATCGAGGCGCGCTCGCCGAGACTGATCGCACCGCTGGCGCGGCTGCCGCCGATGACCCGGGTCTCCAGGTTCACCGTGCCGGCCAGCGAGCGTATCTGCCCGTCCACGGCGATTTCGCCGCCCTTGAGGGTCAGGGCGCCGGCCTCGGCCAGTTCGACCCGGTGCCCCTGGTCGACGCTGATCCTGCCATTGGTGTTGATGCGGATCGCCTGCAGGCCGGTACGCTTCAGGCCGCTGCCATCCAGCACCAGCTCCAGCGGCTGGCCGGGATTGGCGGGATCGGTCGGCAGGCTGCCGTCCTCGTCCGGCGTCCCGGAGCCGGTCTTCTTGCCGAATCGCACCGCCTGGTTGTCGGCGGTGGTGCGGGCCAGGTCGATGGACAGGGTGCCGCCATGCGCCTGCAGCTCGGGTGCGCGCTGGCGTGCGCCGTTGACGGCGATCGCCTGCATCTCGCCATCCAGCGCCAGGGCGGCGGCGCGGATGTCCAACGTGCCGGCCGACTTGCCCTCGACATAGCCGGACTCGAATGTGCCGGCGGAAACCGGGCCGACGCGGTCGCGGGTGAAGGACAGGTTGGAGCCGACGTAGGTGTGCTTGAGCGGTTCGGCCAGCCCCAGGTATCTGACATCCGGGCTGGCGCTGCCGATGTCGACCAGCGAGCGGCCGTCCGGGCCGATCAGCAGGCTGGTCTGGACGAAGCCGGAACGGTAGCGTACCGAGCCGCCGCTGAGATCGACCTTCGACCCCGCGGCCAGCACCGCGTCGCCTTCCGAGACGATGGACAGGGCGCCGCCGCCGGTGCTGCGCTCGGCGACCGTGCGGGCGATGCGGTCCAGCGCGCCGGCGATGTCGGCCAGCGGCGTGCCCTTGCGGATATCGACCTTGATCTTCTTGCCATACAGCGGCCCGCTCTTCTGCAGCGGGGCATCGCGCAGCTCGTTGCTGCGCAGCTCGACCTCGACGACGTTGCGCGCCATCGGCAGGTTGACATTCTTGATGCCGGAGACGTCGATAGTGGCCCCGGGCGCGATCATCACCTTGCTGTCGTTCTTGACGTTGGGCAGGGCCGGACTGGCGGGATTTTCGGTGGCGGTGATCGAGACCTTGCCGGCGCGCGCGCGGATCACCGCGTCCTTCTCGATGCGCACCTGCTTGCCCATGATCTCGACCCGCGAGGCTTCCTGGGCCTGGCCGTCGACGGCGGTCGCGGTGTCCTTGAGATCGGGCGTGGCCTCGGTCAGGCTGCCTTCGGCCAGCACGACCCGGGCGCGGGTGCCGAGGCCGTCGTCGGCGGCTTCGCGGCGCGTGGTGGCGCCCGGCTGCAACAGCCATTTGTCGCCCTCGCGGCGGGACACGGCGCCTTCGCGCGCCAGCAGCCGCACCGAGCCGTTGGCCTGCACGGCCGTGGAGGCCGATACCTGGCCCTTCTGGTTGACGGCAAACCCCAGCAGGGTGACGTTGCCGCGCTGGGCCACCAGCTTGCCGACATTGGTGACATCGCCGCCGGTGGCGACCTCGACCACCAGACCGCGCAGCGAGGGATCGCCGCTGGTCTCCTGCAGGTAGACCTTGTCGGTCGCCGCGACCATGAGGATCTGGCCATCCGGCGCCGACAGCTTGCCGCGGTTCACCACCGAAGGCGCGGCGGCGATGATGCGGCCGGACTTGCCGGCGTTCACCTGCGCGCCCTGCTCGAACTCGATGCCGATCTTGACCCTGTTGCCCTTGTCGTCGAGCACGAAGTTGCCCTGGGCATCCCGGCGATAGACCTGGCCGGTGCCGGTCAGCGCCGCGCGGCCATCCTGGTTCAGCACCTTGGTGAAACCGCGCTCGAAGGTATCGTCGGTGATGTTGAGGCTGGTGGCGACCAGCGTGTTGACGTTGACGGTCGAATCCTTGCCGAAGACGATGCCGTTGGGGTTGAGCAGATATACCTGCCCGTTGGCGCTGAGGTTGCCCAGGATCTGGCTGGGATCGGACTGGTAGATGCGGTTCAGGGCGACGGACGCGGCCGAGGGCTGCTTGAACTGCACGGCGCTGTCCTTGCCGATGTTGAAGCTCTCCCAGTTCAGCACCGCCCGGTCGGTGTACTGGTTGACGATCATCCGGTTGCCGGTCACCACCTGATCGGCTCGCCCCATGCTGACCAGGGCCGCCCGGGGCACCGGCAGCTCGCCGGCCATGACGTTGCCCATGCCCAGCGACAGGCCGGCGGCCAGCACACGCTGGACGGACGCCGCGAGCGGTCGCAGGCGGACACCGGGAGCGGAAACCGGAATGGCGGATGCGGCGCCTCGGCCGCGCGGTGCGTCAGAATTCATAAGCCACCCTGAAATCGATGCGTTGCTGGCCGGGTTTCACGAACTCGGTACCGATGAAGGGATATTCCCAGTAGAACTCGCCGTTGAGGTTCTTGAAGGCGCGCATGCGAAAGCCGGCGCCGGTGCTCCAGAGTTCGTACTGGTTGGGCGTGCCGGGTGACAGCGGGCCGTTCAGCCACAGCTGGGAGACGTCGGTGAAGGCCAGGAAGCGCAGGTCCTTGAGCTGCTCCAGCCCGTCCATGTCGATGGCGCCGACATCCGGCGACCAGAATTCCAGCGAGCCGATCACGCCGTTGTCGCCGAGTCGCTCCACCTCGTGATAGCCGCGCACGGTCAGCATGCCGCCCGCCCCCATCTGCTCGTTGTTGATCAGCGGGCTGTCGGCGATCTGGCCGCTGGCGCGCACCTGCACCGCCATGTCCGCCGGCAGCGGCTGGCGATGCTTGACCTCGCCGGCCAGGTAGAGATAGTTCGGCGTCGCCCCCGGCCGCTTCTTCTCGAACTGCTGGTAACTGCTGCCCATGCCGGCGAAGTTGAAGTTCAGCTCGGTGTTGAACTGCGTCAGCGTGCCGGCCTGGCTGGCCAGGGTACCGCTGTAGTTAACCTGGAACGGCGAGTAGGTCACCGGGCTGCTGTCGGCCGGGGTGCCGGGCTGGTCCCGGGGATTGATGCTCTGGCCGAAGTCCTTGTAGTCCCAGCCGAAGCCCACCGACTGGAGGTACTCCGCCGTGCTCGGCAGGGGCTTCACCAGGCGGGCGCCGAAGATGTTGCCGTTGCCGACCACGTTGAGGGAGCCGGCCGTGGTGACGTCGCTCTGCGAGTCCAGGCCGATGCCGTACAGCGCCAGCCGCGAGTCGATGGCCTCGATCGGCAGCACGTAGGTGCCGGACCAGACCTGCACGTTCGACGGGTCCTCCGGCGCCACCTGGTATTGCAGCGAGGCGCTGTGATTGAGCTGCCAGAGGTTGTCGTAGCGCAGCATGACCGGCAGGCGCAGGCGGGTGGTGTTGATGCTGTTGCGGGCATTCAGCTCCACCGAGCCGTGCAGGGGCAGTTCGTCCTTGACCTCCAGCTCGACCTCCATGGTGCCGGGCGTGGCCCCGGCGCGCATGACCGGGGTGACCTGGCGGTCCGGATTCTCGGCCGCCAGCCGGGTCAGCTCGGCCTGCGCCAGCGGCATGTTGAGCGGCTTGCCCTCGGCCAGCGAGGGCACCCTCTGCCTGATGTTGTTGGGCGAGAAATAGGTGGAGCCGGTCACTTTCAGCTGGTCCACCGTGCCCTCCGCCACCTGCAGCACGACGACGCCCTCGTTGACATCCTGCTCGGGAATGCTGACCAGCGCGGCGGCATAGCCGGATTCGTGGTAGGCCTTTTCCAGCGCCAGGCGGGCCTGTTCCACATCGTCGAGGGTCCGGCTCTCGCCCAGATAGCCGTACACCGTGCGCTCGATGATCGAGTTGTCGAGGGTGGTATTGCCTTCGATCCGGTACTCCCAGACATCGAAGCGGGGTTTCGGCTCCGCCTCGTCGCCCCGCGCGGAGGCGCCCCAGCCAAGGCCGAGCGCCAGCGCGGAAACCAGCGCCGTGCGGCAGCGGCAGGAACGTGAACAGCGCCGCGGGGGCGCAGGAAACAAGCTGTTTGGCATGGCCGATGGTTTCAGCGTGGCGGTTCTGGCCCGAGGCCCTGTCTTGCGAACCCGGGACCCGGCGCGGGTCCAGCGCATGAAAGCCGGTGGCGAGGATGCCACCGGCTTCTGCCTCCCGCCTGGCCTGGCAGGCGGGAGCCCTATCGATAGGTAGTAGACTTATAAACGGTTGCGCTTTCCGCTGTCCACTACCGGAACCCGGCAGTTATCCAGCGAAAGACCGTTGGGAGCATGAGTATATGGCGTAACCGGGTTGTTCAGGTCCAGTTCGCCTGTGGGGGAAACCTCCCAGCCTGCGGTCGATACGGCCAGATAGCCGCCCTGGCCCCAGGTGAAGGCGAAGCTCTTGTTGTTGGCGGCGATGATGGACGGCTTGCCGGCATCGGTGGCAACCCGACTGATGATCTTCGCCTTGTCGCCGGTGGGACCGCCCGACTTCAGCCACTGGTAGGTGACCTCGGCGGCAACCCCGTAGCGGCCGGCGGCGGCGTTCTGCAGGGTCGGCGCGACGCCGTCGATCTTGATGAAGCGGTAAGCCAGCGCGTTGCTGGGGTTCTTCTCGGTGGACTGCACGCCGATGGCGAAGGCCTTGGTGGCGCCGGCATTCTGGCCGCTGGTGTTGGAACCGGCGTTGAAGTCGACGAGGCAGCGCTCGACGTCGCCCGAACCCGCGTTCAGCTTGACGATGGGGCCGGCGAGATCGTTGCTGGTCTCGACCGGATCCAGCGCGCCGGCGGTGCAGGGTGCGTTGAGGATCTTGGCGTTGATGGTGGCCTGGGTGCCCGAGCCGTTGGTGCGGCGGCAGATGTGCACCTTGCTGTCGGTGATCGCACCGCTGGCGAAATCGGTCAGCGGCTTCAGGCTGCCGGGCTTGCCGACCATGACGCTGTCCCATTTGCCGACCTGGCCGGTCAGCAGGCTGGCGATCAGCTGCTTGCTCATGCCGGGCATGCAGACCTCGGTCTCCTTGCCGAGACAATCGGCGGCCAGGATGCCTTCCTCGATCTGGGCGCGCTGCAGGGCGTTGCGCAGCTCCAGCGTAACCGGCGTGTTGAACACCAGCGAACCGCCGGAAACGACCTGCAGCAGCTTGGCGACCTCGCCGGCATCGACCGGCGCGACACCGGCCGGGGTGTTGGCGCCGATGAACAGCTCGGGGTTGACGTCGGAAACACCGGCGTCCGGCACCTGCGGCGTGACGTCGCCGGTCTGGCTGATGCGGCAGCGCCAGTACTTCTCGCCGTTGGCCGGGGCGGTGCAGTTGCCATTGTTGATGGACATGACATCCACCGGCTGCTTCTGCAGCACCGGATTGACGCCGATGCCGGAACCGCCGATGGCCGTGCCGGTCGCCTTGGAGGTGCTGGTCTTGTGGAACAGCACCTTCGGGCTGGTGGTCGACAGGCCGGTGACCTTGCCGGTATCCAGGTTGCAGAAGTAGGCACGGTGATTGCCGCCGGCGGAACCGCTGGTGCCGTCGCGGTATTCGTCCAGCGACCCAGCCACGCAGAGCTCCGCGAACAGGGCGCCGATGTTGTTGTCCTGCGCCGTGGCGCCGGAGAGGATGATTTCGATGTCGGGCGCGCCCGGCGGCAGCGCCAGGGCGATGCCGGAATTGAACGCCAGGCCTGCGGCGATGGCGGTGATGAGCTGCTTGGATTTCATGATCAGTCTCCGATCTCTTGATTGAACCTAGCGGTAGGGTTGGGTATTCGACCCCCGGCGGGCGGTCCGCCCGCCGGAGTGGCGCTGTCGGGCGTCAGGGCTGGACCACGATGCGCACGGTCTCGCACTGCAGAATCTTTTTCTTCTTCGGGTCGGGCGGCGCACAGGCGCGGATCACGCCCTGGTTGCTGACGTGTTTCTTGCCCGGCCGCCAGTTGAAGCCGCCGCGCGTCACCGGCAGAACCTTGAGGTTGGCGAACTTGGCGCCGCCATTTTTGGAGTAGGCGATGGTCACCTTGGATTTCGGCGAAATCTGGCTCGCGGCCCAGGTGATGGCCTGCGTCTGCTTGACCTTCCAGGCGGACGACGCCGCCAGGTTCAGGCGCGGCTGACCCGTATCACCGCCGGTGGTGAAACTGGCCTGTACCGTGGTCGCGGCGCTCATCGTCACCGTGCAGCTGGGCGTGGAGGAGCCGGCGCAGGGGCCGCCGGACCAGCTGCCGAAGCCGGAGCCCGCGGCAGCGGTTGCGGTCAGCGTGACCTGGGCGCCGCTGGTGAAGTCGGCGGCGCAGGATGTGCCGCAGTTGATGCCGGCGGGCGAGCTGATCACGGTGCCGCTGCCGTTGCCGGTCTTGGCAACGGTCAGGCGAACGCCGCCGGGATTGCCGCCACCGCCGCTGCAAGCCTGGGTCGTGCCGGTGCCGCTGTAGCTCAGCTTGCCGCCGGCCAGGTTCCAGGCGCCCAGCTTGGTGACCAGCTTGCCGCCATCCAGGCCGTTGGCATTGTTGACGAAGTAGAAATCCAGCGCGGTGCCGGGCTTGCCCTCGGTGTTGCCGCCGACGGAACGACCCATCGAGGCGCCCCAGAAGCTGCCGCCGTGATAGCCGAGGCCGCTGGCCTGGAAGATGCCGGACTTGTGCTCGGCGGCTTCGCCCGGCGCGTTGGTGAAAGGCGCGACGTTCAGGCGATCGATGTAGCCCTGGATCTTCTGCTTGGTGTTGTCGATGGCGCTGAAGGAGGCATTGAAGATCGTCTCGCCGGCCGAAGAGGTGGCGAGATAGCCCCAGCGGTCGGCATTCACCATGTTGCCGGCACCGTCGCGGGCCAGGGCATTGACCGCGGCGATGTTGAAGACGAGGTTCGCCGCGTTGCCGAAGTTGGCGAAATTGGGATCGGCGGACAGATCGCCCTGGAAGCAGCCCTTGCCGTCCAGGAAGTCCGTCATCGAGATGCCGAGGTCCTTGTAATAGGAGCGGGCGTTGGCTTCATCCCAGACCGAGATGAACAGCTCGCCCGGCTCGCCATACTTGGAATTGTTGATGAGGGCGCCCGCCGGATGGCTGCCCGCCACCAGCGCCGCCACCATGAAGGCTTGCAACTTTTTCATAGTCTGACCAGTTCTCGAGTGGATGAGAGAGGTGTCGGCCGCGCTGGCGCATCGCCAAATCGGACCGTGGAGCCATGGCCCCATTGAACTGGCCGGTAGACTACGGAAGGATTGTTACAACGAGATCATCGAATCATTGCAGAACGGTTAAGGTTGCATGACGGCCGCGGCCATCACGGTAACGGCGGCAGGCCCAATTCCTTCAGGAACGCATTGTGCTCGCGGGTTGCCGCCGCGATGTTCCGGTCCAGCGTCACCAGTTCGGCATGGACCGCGCCCAGGTCGATCGCCTGTTCCGCGACCGCCGTGCTGACGTAGCGCGAGATGTTCAGGTTGAAATCGTTCCTCCCGATTTCCGCCATGCCGACCCGCCGCGAATAACGGGCTTCTTCCTGGCGGAACCGGTAGGTAGCAATGATCTTGTCGATATGCTCGGGCAGCAGCTGGTTCTGCCGCTTGCCCTTCTCGAAATGTTCCGCTGCGTTGATGAACAGCACGTCGTCCGGTTTCTTGCACTTCTTCAGCACCAGGATGCAGACCGGAATGCCGGTGGAGAAGAACAGGTTGGCCGGCAGGCCGATCACCGTGTCGATATGGCCGTCCTTGAGCAGCTTGGTGCGGATGCGCGCCTCGGCCCCGCCGCGGAACAGCACGCCGTGCGGCAGGATGATGGCCATCACGCCGTCCTGCTTGAGGAAGTGGAAGCCGTGCAGCAGGAAGGCGAAGTCGGCGGCGGACTTGGGTGCCAGTCCGTAATTCTTGAAGCGCACATCCTCGCCTAGCGCCTCGCTCGGCTCCCATCGGTAACTGAAGGGCGGATTGGCCACCACCGCGTCGAACTTCGGCATCCTGGCCGGATTGGTCTCGCGCAGCAGGTCCCACTCGTTCAGCAGCGTGTCGCCGTGGAAGATGTCGAACTCGGAATCCTTGACCCCGTGCAGCAGCATGTTCATGCGCGCCAGGTTGTAGGTGGTGATGTTCTTTTCCTGGCCGTGAATCCTGCCGATACCATGCACCCCCATGCGGTGGCGCACATTCAGCAGCAGGGAGCCGGAACCGCAGGCAAAATCCAGCACGCTGTCCATGTGCGAACGCTGTCCCGTCGCGGGCTCCTGCCCGTCCAGCGTGACGATGGCGGAAAGAATGCTGGAAATCGGCTGCGGCGTGTAGAACTCGCCCGCCTTCTTGCCCGAGCCGGCGGCAAACTGGCCGATCAGATATTCATAGGCATCGCCGAGGGTGTCGCTGTCGGTGGAAAACTGCGCCAGCCCCTTGGCGATTTCGCCGATGATCTTGCATAGCCGGGCGTTGCGCTCGTCGTAGTTCTTCCCCAGCTTGTCCGAACCAAGGCTGATTTCCGAGAATAAGCCGCGAAAGGTACTGGCGAAGGATTCATTCTCGATATAGGCGAAACCTTTTTGCAGCGTGTCCAGCAACTCCTTTTTCTGTAAGCGCGCCAACTCCGTGATGTTGGCCCACAGGTATTGCGGCTCGATCACGTAATGCACCTTGCGGCGCATCTGCTTCTCGAATTCGGGGACATCCGCCTGATTGTCCGCATACCAGACCGCCAGCGGGGCGCGCTTGTCGTCGTCCATCAAGTCCGGATAGTCCGGCCCCAGTTCTTTTCTTGCGGCGGTCTCGTAGTTGTCCGACAGGTAGCGCAGGAACAGGAAGGCCAGCATGTAGTCGCGGAAGTCGTCCGCGTTCATGGCGCCACGCAGTTGGTCGGCAATGGCCCACAGAATTTTGCCGAGTTGCTGTTTTTCCTGTTCAGTCATTCTGGTTTTCTTCCGAAGCATCGCGACGCAGTTCCTCCGCCGAGATGTGTACGATTTTCCCATCCCGGACAATGACGATGCCGGTCTCCGTTTGGATGGCGGTTCTGCGCGCCAGTTGGGCGGCCCGCTGGATGGCGGCCAGCGAGGCGCGCAAATCCGGGTCTTTGGCCTGCGATAGGTCTTGGGATTTCATGTGTTTTCTCCCCACTCCAGCAGTACAGGCTGAAGGTCCGCGTTGTCGTAGATGGCCCAGGTATCCACTTTAGCCTTGTAATGCTGGTCGAAGTTGCGCAATCCCGCCGCAAAACGGCGACAGATGACGGCTTCGGGTATGTTGTGTCCACCTTGTCGCACTCGCCCGGCCACGCGGGCCATGGCGGTTTCGACATCGGGCAGCCTCAGAAAGAACAGGCTGATGTGATAGCCCATGGCGCGCCACTGCTCAATGTGGCGCAGGTAGCCCAGGCCGGACAGCGTTGTCTCGAAGGCGAAGCTTTCGCCGCGTTGGGCGCAGGCGGCGATTTCTTCCAGCATCAGGCGCCCTGCCTTGATTGCGGCGGCCTCCGGTGCAAAAGGCGACAAACCGGCAGCGATCAGATCGGCATTGATGAAGCGGGGGCACTGCGCCTCTTCCGGCAGGAAGGAGCGGGCGAAGGTGGTTTTGCCCGCTCCGTTCGGGCCGGCGATGATGAGAATTTTTCGCGGTCTCATCACTGTACCTCGCCTGCTGACCGGAACAATCCGGTATTTTCCACGGGATCGGTCATGACTCTCGTCCCTTGCGGTGCTTGATCTTGCTTTCCAGTGCTTTCAGCTCGGCCTCGTCCTGCGCATCGGCGGCCTGTGCCTCCAGGGACTTGCGGCGTTGGTCGTAATCCAGAAACAGCGTGCCCACCTTCTGTTCCATGCGGGCATGGCTGACGGAACCCGCGCCGCTCAGCAAAGGAAAGCCGTTGGTCGTAATGATCTGCCCCACGTTTTCCTGCCAGAAGGCCATCGGTGTGACGGTCTGCCGCTTGGCGCGCAACTCGGCGGTTTCCAGAAAGATCACCACCAGCCGGTTGAGGGTGTCGATTTCGTCCTCGGTCAGGTAGTTCTTGGCGACGACGATGTCCTGCTTGCGCACCTGCGCGCCCTTCCAGGTCAGCAGGCCGAAATGCGGATCGGCGGCATTGGCCCGCGCCAGAATCAGTTCGGCGGCGGTTTGCCGCGTCACCGCGTAGAGCAGCAGGTTCTGTACGGTGGCGAAGAATTGCTGGGTGGCCGTGTCGGTCTTGTCGTAATCGCTGGAGAGGGCGAAGAGGTCGCGCACCTTCTGATAAAAGCGCTTTTCCGAAGCGCGAATATCGCGGATGCGCGCCAGCATCTCGTCGAAGTAATCCGGGCGGCCATCCGGGTTCTTCAGCCGCTCGTCGTCCATGGCGAAGCCCTTGAGCAGATACTCCTTCAGCACCGTGCTCGCCCAGCGGCGGAACTGCACTCCGCGCGGCGAACGCACGCGGTAGCCCACGGCCAGGATGGCGCCGAGGTTGTAGAGCGTGAGCGAGCGCCGCACCTCGCGCCCGCCCTCGGTTTGAACTACCGAGGATTCCTCGGCAGTTGCCTCCCGTTGCAGTTCCCCATCTGCGTAGATGTTTTTCAGGTGCAGACCGACGTTGTCCGGCGACACATCGAACAACTCAGCCATCTGCCGCTGGCTAAGCCAGACCGTGCCCCGATCAGCGCGGAGTTGAACTTGGCATTGGCCGTCTTCGCTGGTGTAGAGAATGAGTTGCGTCATGCGGGTGCCTCGTCCAACACCGGGAACAACTGCTGCATCAGGCCCTTCTTGTGGGTCTTGAGGGCGTCGATCTTCTGGCTTTGGGCAGTGATGAGGTCGTCGAGAAAAGACAGGCAATCGGCGATTTTTTGTTGTTCAGTTGAAGATGGAATATAGATTGGAAGCCGCTTCAATTCGTCAGTCTCAATCTTTCCTGCTCCAATTCCAGTTTTATCGACAGGAATTCGAGACTCATAGGCAAGCAATTCATACAACAAGAAGACAGTGTTAATTCCATCCTTGATGGTCAGTGCCTTAACGTCCTGATTGAAAGAAACATCAACAGAGGCAATGCCCATGGGCACTCGGTTGTACAGCATGCTTCCCCTAA